>JADFKG010000078.1 GCA_022565075.1 Chloroflexota bacterium
CCAACGCCCGCCACGCGCCGAAGAACGGCCGCTTCGGGCGCGTTTACCTGCAGTCCGTCGCCTCGACGATCGCCGGCGGCACGAGCGAGATCAACCGCAACATCATCGCGACCCGCGGGCTCGGCCTGCCGCGCGACTAGGCGTCCCACCGCGCCCGGCGCGCCCCTGTCACATTGCCCGCCGTACGCTGGCCTGATACCGTAGTCCGCGCCCAGGCAGGCCTGCCGCCTGCCTTACTACGCGGAGGAGGAGCCCAGTGGTCGCGACGAAGGAAATCTACGAAATCGGCGAGATTCCGCCGATCGGCGAGGTGCCGGACCAGATGTACGCGCAGGTGATCCGGCCGGAGCGCTTCGGCGAGCCGAAGGACGCGTTCAAGGTCGAGAAGGTGGAGACGCCGAAGGAGCTGAAGCCACGCGAGGCGCTGGTCCTGAACATGGCCGCCGGGATCAACTTCAACAACGTCTGGGCGGCGCGCGGCGTCCCGGTGGACGTGATCAAGGCGCGCGAAAAAGAAGGCGACACGACGGGCTTCCACATCGGCGGCAGCGACTCGGCCGGCATCGTCTACGCCGTCGGGGACAACGTCACGAACATCAAGGTGGGCGACCGCGTGGTCATCCACTGCGGCATGTGGGACGAAGACGACCCGTTCGTGAAGGCCGGCAACGACCCGATGTTCTCGAGCTCGTTCAGGATCTGGGGTTACGAGTCGAACTGGGGGAGCTTCGCGCAGTTCACGAAGGTGCAGGCGCACCAGTGTCTGCCCAAGGCTCCGCACCTGACGTGGGAAGAGGCCGCGGCGCCGACGCTGGTGGGCGCGACCGCCTACCGCATGCTCATGGGCTGGCCGCCGAACACCGTGAAGGAGGGGGACGTCGTGCTGATCTGGGGCGGCTCAGGCGGCCTCGGCTCGATGGCGACCCAGATCGTCCGCGAGATGGGCGGCATCCCGATCGCCGTTGTCTCCAGCGAGGAGAAGTTCGAGTACTGCATGAAGCTGGGCGCCAAAGGCTGCATCAACCGCAAGGAGTTCGACCACTGGGGGATGATGCCGCACTGGACCGACGACGAAGCGTACGGCAAGTGGGCGAAGGGCGCGCGGGCGTTCGGCGCCAAGATCTGGGAGATCGTCGGCGAACGCAAGAGCCCGGCGATCGTCTTCGACCACCCGGGCGAGGACACGGTGCCGACGTCGATCTTCGCCTGCAACACGGGCGGCATGGTCGTGATCTGCGCCGGCACGACGGGCTTCAACGCCGTCGTCGACCTGCGCTATCTCTGGATGCGCCAGAAGCGGTTTCAGGGCTCGCACTTCGCCAACGACGAGCAGGCGGGCGCGTTCAACCAGCTGGTGCTGGACAAGAAGATCGCCCCCTGTCTCAGCCACGCATACTCGTTCGAGGAGATCGGGCACACTCACCAGCTGATGTACGAGGGCCGGCAGCCACCGGGCGTGATGGCGGCGCTCGTCTGCGCGCCGAAGACGGGGCTGCTGGACCTGCCGTAGCCCCTACGCGAGTTCGACGGCGCAGAGGCGCGTGTAGAGGGGGCCTTCCCGGCGCAGTTCGCTGCGCATGAGCACGACCTCGCGCACGGGGATCGGTGTATCCGGCACTTTTACGGCGTCGATCGCCTCCGCGAGCGGCCTGGCGACCTTCTTCGCGAGGTCCTGGGGCACGCGAGCGAGCGTCAGATGGGCGGCAAACGGCCTCTCGTCCGCAGGGAAGCCTAACGGCGCGATCCTGGCGTCCACGCGCTTGTGGAGCGCCTGGAGGGCGTCGACGTCCCCACGAACGTCCACCCAGAGCACGCGCGGGTTCTGGCGCCCGCCGAACTTGCCGAGCTCGCCCAGCGTCAGTTCGTGTGGCGCGACGCCTTCGGCAGCAGCGCGCAAGGCGTCTTCGATCTGCGGCTGGCGCTCGGCGGGCGTCTCGCCGAGGAACTTCAGCGTGATGTGGATGTTCTCCGGCCGCGCCCAGCGCAGGCGCTCGAGGCCCATCCCCCGCAGCTCATCGGCGAGGCCGGCGAGGCGCTGCCGCACGTTCGCCGGCAGTTCGACGGCGATGAACAGCCGGAGGACGCTCGGCTTGTCGCTCATGAGGCCGACTCAGCTGAGAGACGGCCGAGAAGCGCCTCAGCGTTGCCCTGAACGGCGCGGCTCAGGCGCTCATCGCTGGTGACCGCCGCCCGCAGCTCGCCGAGCGCGCGCTCCTGGCTGATCAGCGGGTAGTCGCTGCCGAAGAGCAGACGTTCCTCGGGCACGGCTGCCAGCGCAGCGCTGGCCTGGCCACCACGGTAGAGGAACGGCTGTGCGGCGGTGTCGACGTAGACGGATGGGGGGGCGTCGCGGTAGACGTCCCCGCCGAGATGCGCCCCGACGATCGCGAGGTCCGCGTGCCGGCGGGCGAACTCGCGAAACGCCGCCAGCGAACAGCCGCGCTTGCCCCGGTATTCGCGGCCGCCCTTTTCCGTGACGTGCACGAGGAGGATCAGGCGGTGCTCACGGGCGGCGGCGGCCAGGCGATCGCCTTCGCTGCCGTTGAGGTCCCAGCCCTGGTTGTCCGGCCGCAGCTCGCCCAGGCCGCGTGCGCCGGCTGCCGCACAGCGTGCGATCTCGGCTTCGGCGGCGGCGCTGGCCATGTTGACGGTCGTGAAGGGGACGATGCGGCCGTTGCTCCTCGCCGCGGACTCGAGCAAGTAGTCGTTGTGGCGGGCGATGTCGCCGTCGTCGCTCCAGGCGAAGCCGAGGGCGACGCAGACGCCGACGCCGGCGGCGTCCATGCTGGCGAGGAGATCATCGGCGGTGGCGATCTTCGCCTTCGGGTCGGCGTACATCTCCGCGAAGGCGGGATCGCGGCGGGCATAGTCGTCCCGCCGGTCGCGTACGTCGGGGCCGAAGATATGCGTGTGGAAGTCGATGATCACGCGTTCCTCGCCACGGATGATAGCACGCACGAGGGACGGGTCCGCCGGAGTTTTCGGGTAACGTTGCGAGAGACCGCGGGCCACGTATAATCGTGCCAGAAGGAAGTGAGGGAAGCTTGGCTCAGGCCCCGTCGGCATCCACCGAAGAGCTAGAGGAGATCGCCCGCAACGTCCGCCGCAACATCGTGCGCATGACGCACGCGGCGAAGTCCGGGCATCCCGGCGGCTCTCTCTCCAGCGTCGAAATCCTGACGGCGCTCTACTTCCGCATCATGCGCCACGACCCGAAGAACCCGTCGTGGCCGGACCGCGACCGCTTCGTCTTGAGCAAGGGCCACGCGACGCCCCTCATGTACAGCGTGCTCTCCGAGGCCGGCTATATCGACCCGGACGACCTGCTTACGTTCCGCCAGCTGGGCACGAAGCTGCAGGGCCACACGACGATGGGCAAACCGCCGGGAGTCGAGATGTCCGCGGGCGCGCTGGGCATGGGCCTGTCGTTTTCGCTGGGCGCGGCGCTGGCGGCGCGGCTGGACGGACGCGACTACCACGTGTTCTGTCTGCTCTCCGACGGCGACTGCCAGGAGGGTCAGACGTGGGAAGCGGTGATGTCGGCCGGTCACTACAACACGGCCAACCTGACGGCGATCATCGACCGCAACCACATCCAGAACGACGGCTACTCCGACGGCCAGCGCTACGACGGCGACGACCAGCCTTCCGGCCGGCCCGGCGGCTGGGTGATGGAAGACAACCACACGGCGAACATCATGAACCTGGAGCCGTTCGAGGATAAGTGGCGCGCCTTCGGCTGGGACACGAAGCGCATCAAAGGCCACGACTTCGACGCGATCACCGCCGCCCTGCAAGAGGCCCGAGAGGACGGCGAGCAGCCGACCGCGATCATCTGCGAGACGACCAAGGGCAAGGGCGTAAGCTTCATGGAGAACAATCCGGACTTCCACGGCAAGGCGCCCAGCGACGAGCAGCTAGCACAGGCGCTGCAGGAGCTGGGGTTCAAGGAGTAGCCGATGGTCCAGACGGCAGCCGACAAGTCGACGCGCGAGGTCCTGGGCCCGACGCTGGCGAGACTGGCACGCGAGGGCCTGGACATCGTCTGCGTGGACGCGGACCTCGGCTACTCGACGTCAGCGGTGAAGTTCGGGCGGGAGTTCCCCGAGCGCTTCTTCCCGATCGGCGTTGCCGAGCAGAACATGATCGGCGTCGCGGCCGGTCTGGCCTCGTGCGGCAAGATAGCGTTCTGCTCCAGCTTCGCCGTCTTCGCGCCCGGCCACTGCTTCGACCAGCTGCGGATGGCGGTCGCCCAGCCGCGGACGAACGTCAAGCTGTTCGCGAGCCACGCCGGCGTCGTGACCGGCGAGGACGGCGCGTCCGCCGAAGCGCTGGAAGACCTGACGTTGATGCTCTCGATGCCCTCGTTCACCGTCCTCTTCCCGGCCGACGCCGTGGAGTGCGAGCAGATGATCGAGGTCGCCGCGCGCACGGAAGGGCCGTTCTATATCCGCTCGATGCGCCCGAAGATACCGATCCTCTTCGACGACTCGTACCGCTTCGAGCTGGGCAAGTGGCCGCTGATGCGAGACGGCGATGACGTGACGCTGATCGCCTGCGGCGAGCTGGTGAAGGCCGCTCTCGATGCGGCGGAGAAGCTGGCGAGCCAGGGCGTTGACGCGCGGGTGCTGAACGCTTCGTCGCTGCGCCCGTTCGACCGCGAGGCGCTGCTGGCGGCGGCGCGCGAGACGGGCGCGATCGTAACCGCGGAAGACCACTTCATACAGGGCGGCCTCGGCGGCCTCGTCTCCCAGGCGCTGGCCGCGGCGCAGCCGACGCCGGTCGCATTCGTGGGAATGGAAGGATACGGCACCAGCGGCACGTGGAAGCAGCTGCTCGAACACTTTGACCTGACGCCGGAAGCGATAGCCCGGGCCGCCGACGATGTCATCTCTCGGAAGTCCCGATAACCGCGGCGGCCACTCCCACGCCGAAGCTCACTCAGCCGTTGCCCTAGCCTCACGGCGGATCGCCGCCGTATCGATCTTCGTCACGATCTGCCTGCTGGCGCTCAAGCTCACCGTCGGCATCATCAGCGACAGCATCGCGGTGCTCTCCGACGCGGTGGACAGCGCGACCGACCTGGTGGGCGGCGCAGCGGCGCTCATCAGCCTGCGCATCGCGGCCCAGCCGGCGGATGAGGATCACCCGTATGGACACGGCAAAGTCGAGGCCGTGTCGGCGTCAGTCGCGGCGACAGTCGTCGGTCTCGGCGGCGGGCTGATCACCTTCCAGGCGGTGCGCAGGCTGATCGAAGGATCGCCGGAGATCGACGTTGGCATCGGGCTCGTGGCGATGGCGATCGCAGCCGTGGCAAACCTTCTGATGGCCGTACTGATGCGGCGGGAGGCGCGGCGGTCCGAGTCGATGGCGCTGTCAGCGGAGTCGACGCACCTGCAGACGAACGTGGTTCAGGCCTGCGCGATCATCCTGGGCCTGACGCTCGTGGGGATTACGGGGGAGAACCTGTTCGACCCGATCGCGGCGCTGTTGCTGGCCGCGTACATGGGGTGGACTGCGATCGGGCTCGTGCGGACGGCGCTGGAGGACATCATGGACCAATCGCTTCCCGCCGCGGAGCTGACCGCGATCGAAGAAGTGCTGACGGCGCACAAAGGTGAGGTGCTGGGGTACCACCGCCTGCGCACGCGGCGCTCCGGTGCGACCCGCCACATCGATATGCATCTGATCTTCGAGGCCGAGCGCACGGTGGCAGACGTACACGACGCTTCCGACCGTATCGAGGCGGACATCCAGGCCCGCCTGCCCGGCGCCGAGGTGGTGATCCACCCGGAACCAGATGAGGGGCAGGAGCGCACGTCACTCAGGTAAAGCTTCGGACAATCTTGTCCGAAAGAGGCGTTTCACGCACTAATGGGCACCGCCCACACGTAACTGCCAAGGGGAGGCACCGTCTTAGTTACTGTGCAACGCGAATAGCTGCGCACAACTACCGAAGGGGCGAACCGTGCCGAAAGGACGGGGCGCAAAGCTACGGGCCTAAGTCCGCTGAAGGCGGATACGGTCGCCTGGCCGCCGGTGCGACAGGCGACAAGAACGGGGGACAACGTGGCTGTTTCGGCAGAACAAACGAAGAGTGCGGGGATCAGGTGGGATGAGTCGAACGCCGAACGGAACGAGTGTGGCAGCTTCGGAGCGCGATCTGGCGCTCGAAGAAGCCAGCATCAACCGCATAGCCTGGGCAAGCGGAATTGCGGTCACGATCGTCACGGTCGGGGCCCTGATCGCGCTGTCTGTGAAGGTAGGCGGAGAGTGGTGGCACTTCGCTCTCTACTCGACGGCGGCAGGCGTCCCCTTCGCCTACGCTCTCTTCTGCGGCGTGATGATTCGGCGGATGCACCTCTCCTCCTACCATCGCTTTAAGACAAGGCTGGTGATGCAGTTGACTGACCTCCAGGACCTGGCCTTCCGGGACGAACTAACCGGCCTCTTCAACCGCCGGCACTTCTACGAAGTGCTGAAGATAGAGGTTGAGAAGGCGCGCCTCTCCAGGCAGCCACTGGCGATCATGGTGATGGACCTCGACGGGCTGAAAACGATCAACGACGAGTACGGCCACCGTATCGGGGACGAAGTCCTGACCAACCTCGGCAAGGCGATGGCCCGGCACACGCGCACACACGACGTAGCGGCCCGCCTGGGCGGTGACGAGTTCGGCATCGTGATGCCGGAGACTGACAAGCGTGGCGCCTTCGCGCTGGCGCGGCGCCTATGGGAAGACCTAGAAAGGACGCCGATGTATCAGGAAGGGGACAAATCGATCGTGGTCACGGTCTCCGTCGGCCTTGCGGGCTACCCGTGGGGCGGCGAAGAGGTCGAAGAACTGATCCAGTGGGCGGACGCTGACATGTACGCCAACAAAGTGTCGCGAAAACTCGCCAAGAGCGGCGACGCAATAGCACAGCCGGTAACGTCTCAGGGCATCGACTCGGCGCCTGACGACGGATACGGGAACGTTTAGGGGACTCCGATATGAGGGAAGTAACCAGTCGAAAACTCGGGACGCGCGGCACGATTGCGACGATAAGCGGGCTGATTCTCTTCGGCCTGATGCTGGCTATGGCTACGGTGGCAGCCGGCGCGCTCGCCGCTGCGATCGTTGGCTCCGTAGCCCTCTTCGCGACGCTGCTGATGACGCTGCGCTCTGTCCGCCGCGGAAGAGGGACGGTGGAGAGCAGGATCAAAGGGGTGCATCAGCAGGAAGTAGCCAGCCGAAGGATCGGGACCCGCGGCACGATTGCGACGATCGCCGGGCTGATTCTCTTCGTTCTGATGCTGGCTGTGGCTACGGTAGCAGCCAGCCCGATCGCCGCCATGGTCGTTGGCTGCGTGGCCCTCGCCGCGACGCTGCTGCTGACGCTGCACTCTCTCCGCAGTGAAAGGGAGAAGGCGGAAAGCCAGGTCAGAGGAGTGCATCAGAAGTACAACTCGATCGTCTCCGCCTTGACGGTGGCGATGGGGCCTCAGGACGACATGTTGGCCAGCCACGCGCGGCGGGTAAGCGACCTGGCGTTCATCCTCGCCCAGCAGATGAGATTGGGCCGCGAGGAGACACAGCTCATCCAGCGCGCCGCCGTGCTCGCAGACATCGGTAAGATGGAGATCGCGGAGGGGATCCTGTCCAAGGAAGGTGATCTCAGCGAACCGGAGTGGGCCGAGATGCGACGCCATCCGGAGCTAGGCTCCAATATTCTGACGGGGATCCTCAGCTTCAGCGATGCCGCCGCGGTCGTGCTCGCACACCATGAGCGGTTCGACGGCCAGGGCTATCCGTACGGCCTCAAGGGCGACGAAATCCCGGTGGGTTCGCGGATTTACGCCGTGGCCGACGCATACGTCGCTATGACGAGTGACCGGCCCCACCGCAAGAAGAGGTCACACGAGATGGCGCTGAAAGAGATACTGAGAAACTCGCTCACGCAGTTTGACCCAGATGTCGTGCGGGCGTTCGTGTGCGCCGAGGAGATGGATCTGTTCGGCGAGAGCAACGGCTCGGCGAAGGGCGCCGAAGTCGCGATTCCGAGACCGGCCACGGTCGCACGGTAGGCATCCCGAGCATCAAGGTAGCGTTCGCCAGCCCTCAGCAGGCCAACGCAAGCGACCGCCGGCGCGGCGATCGGGCTAAACGTCGTCCGGCAGTCCTTCGCCAGCAGGCAACCACCGCTCCACGCCACTGAAGCGCTGGCGGCGAAACTCCTCGCCGTAAGCGAACCCCGCACGCTTGCCGACTGAGGCCGCCCAGGCCTTGATCTGGGCCTCGATCAGCGGCCGGTAGTCGCCAGGGTCAGCGTCCCGGACGAAGGGCACGTCGAGGCCGGCAGCCGCGACCGCGAGTTGCGCCTCCGTTACTGTCATCTCCATCTGGCAAACGTGCTCGCAGAGGGCGTCGATCTTGCGTTCGATCTGATCGCCGATGTCGACGGTCTTGTTGAAGTCCCGGGGCGATTTCGCAAAGAAGTAGCGCTCGCCGACGTAGTGTGGGTCGAGACCGTCCTCGGCGTGCTCCGGATGATAGAGCGGGAAGTGCGAGAAGCTGGCCGCTTCTGTGGCTGCCAGGGCGATGCTGCGGTGGTCGCCGTGCTCTTCGTACGGCGCGAACGGGTCCCACGTGAAGAGCACGTCGGGGCGGCGGGCGCGGATCAGGCGCATGCACCGTTCGCGAAGCTCGTTGAGCGGCGTCTCGCTCAGGCGGCCGTCTTCGTAGCCCAGGAACTCAACGTCGGGGTCGACGCCCAGGACCCTGGCGCCTCTGCGGGCCTCCTCGCGTCGCGTCTCCGCCGTAAAGCGCTCGTCCCAGGCGGGATCGAGCGTGCCCCGCTCGTTGTTCGTGGCGATGACCTCGCGGATCTCGTAGCCCAGGCCGGCCATCTTGGCAATCGTGCCGCCGGCCATGAACTCCATGTCGTCGGCGTGGGCGACGATGACGAGGACGCGCTTCACGCCCTCACCCCCTGGCCCCCTCTCCCGTGCGCGGGCGAGGGGGAAGCCGGTCAGGCAGGGAGACTGACCTCCCTGTAGAGGCAGTGAGTTGGCGGATCACTTCGCGGACGCGGGTGCAGAAGGCGTCGACCTCGTCGGCCGGCGGAGTCTCATTGGCGTTGAACAGATCGACCTGGAGGAAGGGGCCGGGGCTAGCGTGCCTCTCGCCATCACGGTCCCACGCGGGCTGGATGACGAAGTGAATGTGCCCGGAAGTCCAGCCAGCGTGAGCCCACTGGCAAACATACGTTTGGTCAGGCGAGAGCAGCTCCCGCAGGGCCGCCGTAGCGAGCCAGACGAGTCGGCCGAAGGCCCCATACTCGGCAGGCGAGAGGTCAACAAAACGCTCGACGTGGCGACGCGGCTTGACGATCAAAGTGCCGACACCCAACGGCCCTATGCAGTGCTCGATGAGCCAGCCATCGCTCTCAAAGATGACACCGCCCGGTAAGGACGCGCGTCCGGTGGTCAGGTCACAGGCGAGGCAGCCCTTCATAGCGCCACCTATCTTACGGGACGCGAGCACCGCCGAGCGCTGACGGTCAGGGCCAGGTCTGGACGGTCTTCTGCTCGTCCTCGAAGGCGATGAGCGCGACGTGTTCGACATCGATGGCGAAGAAGGTGCCACTCTGGCTCCTCCGGACGCCAGCGGTGTGTCAGGAGTGCGGATTAGCTGCCGGCGAC
>JADFKG010000079.1 GCA_022565075.1 Chloroflexota bacterium
GTCGCGACAGCGCACCTCGTAAAACCGCACCGGGTCCTCGAACTTTGGGGGGTAAGGGCCCGCTTCCTTTCTCGGCTGGTGCATGGTGGTCATAGGCGGTGTGGTCTCTAAGTTGACTGCAGCGCGGCGCGAAGTCCGGTGAGCGACCAGACAGTGAAGAGCAGGATCAGGCCGGCCACGACAAGGTAGGCGAGCCCTGTCTCGTCCGGGTTTCCGCTGATGAGGCCACGTGAGGCCTCAAGGATAGCCGTGTACGGGTTGTAGTCGGCGACCGATTTGAGCCAGTCGCTGAGCAGAGGGCGGGGAACGAAGGCCGGCGAGAGCATGAACGCGAGGAACAGAGGCATCGCTATAGCGGGCTGAGCCTGTGTGACCCTGGCCCTCAGGGCGAAGCCCGCCGCCCAGAGAGTTGCGCCCGTGGTCACCAACAGTCCGAGGAAGTAGAGGCCCGCTATCTCAATCAGGCTCCCTTCCAAATTCATGCCGGCCAGCAAGCCGACCACGGTCAGAAAAGCCATCAGTGCCGTCGCTAGGATCAACGAAGCGAGGATGTAACCGACGATAACACTGACCCTGTTCGGTGCCGCTATCAACAGGCGGCGGGCGAAGCCGGTCTCGAAGTCCGACGCGATAGACGCTCCCGTCGCCGCTCCGGTGAAGGCAGATCCCTGAAGGACGATGAAGACGAAGTAGAAGGCTGTGTAACCAGACGGGAAGTCGAACTCAGGAGCGTTCGCAAGTCCCGAAAGGCCGCCTCCACCGAATGCAAAGAGCAGCGTCGGCATCGCAAAGTAAGGGAAGGAGATCGCGGGATTGCGGATGTAGTGGCGCAGGCCGCGCCAGACCACCGCAAGCGCGACGTAGCTGAAGCTGCGGATGATCACGTTCGTTGCACCCTGCCGCGAAGCCCCATGGCGGCGGCTCCCGTCCCCAGGGCCAGAACACCCGCTAGCACGCCCAGTCCACGCCCGAGCGCTTCGGCGTCCCAGCCGCTGATAACGAGGCTGCGGATGGCTTCTATCAGGTAGGAAGTTGGATTCACCGTGGCCACGGCCCTGAACCAGTCCACCTCAATCAGGTCCCGTGGGAGCGTGAGCGAGGACAGGAACATGAGCGCGAACATCATTGGGAAGAGGCCCTGCACCGCTTCTGCCGATCCCGTCCGAAGCGCGGCAAAAGCGCCGATGCCGCCCATGCCGATCGCAATCAGCACGCTGAACGCCACGATCGCCAGCGCACCCGGCACGCCGGCCTCGATATCGACGCCAAACACCAGCAGGCCAATAGCGAGGAAGACGACCGCCTGGAGGGACGCCAACGCCGCGGCGCCCGCCAGATGCCCGACAACGATCGCCAGACCATGCGCGGGCGTCAGCAGCAGCCGATCGAGGAAGCCGGTTTCGATGTCCCGCGCGAGGCGCGTCGCCGTAATGATCGCCGCCAGGAGCGGGCCCTGGATAAACGGAGTGGCAAACACAAAGTCTGTATAAGACTCTGCGGGGAAGCCGGGCAATTCGCCCGCGGCGCGAACGCCACCAGCGAGAACGCCGAAGAATATTAGCGGGAATATGAGGGTCGGCGCTACGATCGAAGGGTCGCGGAGCGTCCGCAGCGCCGAGCGGCGAGACAGCGCTGCAAGCTGAGTCAGCAACTTCGCCTAGCCATCCGCCCCGTCTGTGGGTGCACCGCCCGACCCCTCGAGCGAGTGCCCCGTCTTGGTCAGGAACACATCATCCAGCGTCGGTGCGTGCAGGTTGATCTCCGCGACGCGAAGCCCCTTGCTGTCGATGGCCCGAACGATCTCGGCCAGATCGGCGGCGCCGTGAGCCAACCTCACCGCTACGGCGCCGTCTCCCGCAGCCGGGACGGGTTCGCCAAACCGCGCGAGAATCGCCGCCAGTTCGATCTCCTCGGACGGGTTGGCGGCGACGGCTTCGACGCTCGGGCGGCCGATCTCAGCCTTCAGCGCGGCCGGCGTTCCTTCGGCCACGATCTGGCCACGGTCGATGATGCCGACCCGGCCGGCGAGTGCGTCTGCCTCTTCCAGGTACTGGGTGGTGAGGAAGACGGTCACGCCCTCTTCCTTTGCCAGGCGCCTGACCTCCGACCAGATCGCCGATCGGCTCTGCGGGTCGAGTGCCGTCGTCGGCTCATCAAGAAACAGGACGCTCGGACGGTGGATGAGAGCCATCGCCAGGTCGAGCCGGCGCTTCATGCCTGCCGAGTATCCGTTGACCCTGCGTCCAGCCGCTCCCGTGAGGCCGAACTGCTGCAGCAGCCCATCGGCTCGCGACTCGCGTTCCGATCGGGGCATAGCGTGTAGCGCCGCCTGTAAGAGCAGGTGCTCGCGGCCGGTAAGGAGCGGGTCGAGACCGGCCTCCTGGAGTACGGCGCCGATGGCGGCCCGAACCTGTGCGCCCTCGCGGATAACGTCGTGGCCGGCCACCCGAGCCGTACCCGACGTCGGGGGCAGAAGGGTCGTCAGCATCAGGATCGTAGTCGATTTGCCAGCGCCGTTCGGGCCAAGGAACCCGTATATCTCGCCCTGGTCAACGTGAAGGTCTATTGCATCGACGGCACGCGGCCCATTCTTGAAGACCCGTGTCAGTTTTTCGACTTCGATCGCTCTGCGTTCGCCGGTCATCCGCCGCTCCGATGGTTGCACAACGTCCGTTACCGTCCGGTGGATCGACAGCTTCCGACGGAGTGTCGCCTATGATAGCAGACGGTAGCCACCCGATCTTCCCTGCAGACACCTCGCTGGCCGCGATTGCCCTGCTAGCGCCGGGTCAGGGTCCGGTCCCAGCGTGACTGGCAGACAAACTCGTATGCGCGGTTGGCGCCCAGCGGGCGCATGAAGGCGCGGTCCATGTACGTCCGGAATCGGGCCGAGGGCCTGCTACGGCGCTCTCCACAATTCGCGACAGCCCCGCCTTGGGGATCGCCCCGTGCGAGGCTTATCCTTGACTCATGAGTGACTACGAGCCGCCTCCAGACTTGGAGATAATCGTTCTTGACTCGTTGACCCTGCGCATGTCCGCGCTCGACAAGTTGGCGGCGAAATATCCCGCGATGATAGGCGCGCACCGCGTGGCACGGTGAACTTTGATCGTACAAGCGGAGGAACGTCTTCGGCTGAGAAAGAAGTAAGAAGGCAATTGGACGCGCAGGGACTCGAGCTACCGTACCGCAGACCCCGTGCGGCCATCTCAAGAAGAGCCGTATTACGCGCACTGGCTGAACTTCTGGACTCGGGTCGGATATCAGGCGCAGATTTCAATATCATCCTGCAGGTGGTCAGAGTGTGCGATGTCGAACTGTTGCTGGCGGAGCCGGGGTTGTAAGCCGTCACGAACTCTATCCCGCCCGCTTTGGGGTGAGCTTCGACGATGATAGCCATGAGTGCATCCTTGCCGACCTTGACACCATCGCTGTTCCCGCGGACGAAGACGGCGTACTTACTCGACAGGCGCTCGCTCAACGCGGCGTGCAACCGCTCTGCCGTAACGTCTTCGGAGCCAGCCAGAAACAGCTTCGCCATCGTGCGGGGAGTATAGCCTACCGCGCCATGCTGAGGGCAACGCCGGTAGCCACCCAGGCCAGCGCCCAAGCAACGGCAAGCAGCGCGGCGCGGAACGCTATGCGCGATCGTGGTGGAGGCGGAAGCCGGCGAGATCCTCGTGGCGGATGTGGTGCGGCAGCTGGTGGCCGGCAAGGAGTTCCTCTTCAACGACCGCGGCGAGACGGAGCTGCGCGGGTTCGAGGACCCGGTGCGGGTGTACGAGGTGAGGTGGCGGGAGTGAAAGGCTTGGCGGCTCGGTGACGCAAGCGCTGGCTCTGATACCCGATGAGTTCCCGCTACTGTCCGCTGGTCAGTTCGTGCTACGCGAGATAACGCCTTCGGACGCCGTCGACTGGCATCGATATCTTACGGATTCGCGGGTCAGCGAGTTCACAAGTACACCGGACATGTCGCTCGCCGACGTTGAACAGCTCATCGACACGTTCACAAACGGATTTCACAGTAAGACCCAGATTCGGTGGGCTCTGGGAGAAGCGGGCGGGCAGAAGATGATCGGTGATTGTGGATACAACGTCTTCTGGAGTCGCGACAGCCGTGGGGAGATCGGCTACCAGCTATCACCCGACTACTGGGGGCGCGGCGTCATGACGGTCGCGCTTTCGACGATCATAGGTTACGGTTTTGCACGCCTCAAGCTGAATAAGATCGAAGCAACCGTCAACGTGAACAACGAGCGCTCGGCCACCTTGATGCGCCGGCTTGGCTTTCAGCTCGAAGGCACGCTGCGCGATTACCGCAACCGCCGCGGCGTGTTCGGAGACTCATGGTTCTTCGGCTTGCTATCGAGGGAGTACGTAGACCGGCGGGCGGACTGAAGCGAGCGGCGCTGCTATACTCGACCGGCGATGATTAGAAGCGACGGCCGCCGCCCCGCCGAACTGCGCCCGGTGACGATCGAGCCGGGCTATCTGGCGCACGCTGAGGGGTCGGCGCTGATCTCGTTTGGCGGGACGACGGTGCTCTGCGCGGCCACGACTGAGAACCGGCTGCCGCGGTTCGCGATCGGCACTGGATCGGGGTGGATAACGGCGGAGTATTCGATGCTGCCGCGAGCGACGCACGAGCGGACGTCACGGGAGCGAAACGCGACGTCGGGCCGGACGGCGGAGATCCAACGGCTGATCGGGCGCTCGTTGCGTTCGGTGGTGCGGATGGACCTGCTGGGGGAGCGGACGTTCACGGTGGACTGTGATGTGATCAGGGCGGACGGGGGGACGAGGACGGCAGCGATCACGGGCGCGTATGTGGCGCTGATGCAGGCGTTCCACAAGCTGGTGGAGTCGAAGGCGTACACGACGTTTCCGGTGCGTTGCGGCGTGGCGGCGGTGAGCTGCGGGCTGGTGGACGAGACGGCGCTGCTGGACCTGGACTATAGCGAGGACTCCCGTGCGGCGGTCGACTTCAACGTGGTGATGACGGAGGGCGGTGAGATGGTGGAGGTTCAGGGTACGGGCGAGAGCCGGCCGTTCACTCGCGAGGAGATGACGGGGCTGATCGACCTGGCGGAGGGCGGCATCCGCGATCTGTTCGGCGCTCAGCAGGCGGCGCTGAAGGAGGCCGGGATTACGGTCTCGCCGGCGACGGCGACAGCGTCCTAGCTCGGTCCTCCTACGCGATCCCGCATCGCACGGTGGGTGCTCCGCTCGTCCTTCGAGAACCTCAGGATGAGCGGGACGGGACGTTCGACCCTTCGAGAAGCCTCAGGGTGAGCGGGAACGAGCCCTTCGACCCTTCGAGAGCCTCGGGGTGAGCTGGGGTGGATGTCGGGTGGCGGCGTCCGGAGGCGGCTGATAGTCTAGCGGTGTAATGATCGATCGCAAGGAGATAGAGCGACTCGGGCTGATCCGCGCGGAGGAGGGTGTAGTCAGCGTCTCGATCAAGATCGACCCGCGGCTGGGCTACGAGCGCGGCCAGCCAGCGATGAAGTTCAAGGGCGCGTACGCGCGCGCCGCGCGGGGCGCCGACGCCGGCGATCTGGCTGTGCTCGAGCGCGAACGCGATAGGGTCCTGGACTTTCTGAAAGACTACGCGCCACGCGGGCGAGGCGTCATCATCTACTCGTCAACGCCCGATGACGTCTGGGAAGTGTATCCGCTGGACGTGATGGTGCCGTCACTGGTGAGCGTGGGTAGCTCTCCGAACACGGCTCTTCTGGCGCAGGTGATGGAAGAGTACCCGCTGATGGCGGTGGTGATGCTGGACGGTGGCGATGCGCGGATCTACTCTGCCGAGCAGGGGCGGGAAAGCGAGTCCGCCCGGGAGAGCGCGGAGTTACCGGGCCGGCACGCGCAGGGCGGCTGGGCCCAGGCGCGCTACGAGCGGCACATCGAGTTCCACCACGCGATGCACCTGAAGAGCGTCGCGGAGAAGCTTGAGGGGATGTACCAAGAGGGGCCGTTCGACCGTCTGGTGATCGTTGGCGCGGAGAGAGCGACGAAGGAGTTCGAGGCGCTGCTACCGGAGGGGATCCGCCGGCGGCTGATCGGAAAACTGACGGCGGACTTCAAACAGGAGAGCGACAACGAGATCCTGGACCGGGCGCGAGCCCTTCGCGAGGAGGACGAGCGAGCCACGGAGCTGGCGCTCGTGGGCCGGATAAGGGAGCTGGCCGACGCGGACGGGCGGGGGACGCTGGGGATCGACGAAACGCTCCAGGCGCTGACGGAGGGCCGCGTCGACACTCTGGTGGTAGCGGAAGGGGCAACTAAGGCGGGGACGGCCTGTCTGAACTGCGACTACTTCGCGGCACAGCGCTTTTCTCAGTGTCCGGCTTGTGCCCAGAGTGACGTGGAGGAGCTGCCGGACGTGTTCGAGCAGGCGATTGAGTATGCGATCACTAACGGTTCACACGTGAACGTAGCGTTCGCCGGCGGGCGGGAGATGCTGCTTTCACGGGGCGGGATCGGCGCGCTCCTACGATACTAAACGCCCCTCAACCAGAGGTGAGCGGGAACGGGGCGCTGGCCCTTCGACCCTTCGAGAACCTCAGGATGAGCGGGACGGCGCTAGGCGTCCAGACGGATGCTTCTCCCGGCTGCGCCGGGCTATGCATATTCGCCGAGGAAGACGCCGCCGAGGATGTGAATGTGGCCGTGCTCCTGGCTTTGCATGGCGTCGTGGCCGAAGTTGGAGAGCAGGCGGAAGCCGGCGGGGCAGTGCTCCTGGCCCATGCGCACGGCGATCTCGCCGACGCGGCCGAGGTTTTTCCAGAGCTCGGACTGGGAGATGTGCTTCTTGGGCACGCTGAGGAGCATCGTCGGCACCCAGCGCAGGCGGTTGCGGAAGACGATGAGGTCGTCGTCCTCGTAGAGGATTTCGGCGGGTGCTTTGTGGGCGATGATGTCGCAGAAGACGCAGTTACGCATGAGGCGGGTGCGGATCACGTTAGCAGGTGCTGGCCGCTGCCGCCAGACGGGTGCTATGCTCGCCGTGATGGCAGATGTCCGCCCCTTCCGCGCGCTGCGCTATGACTCCTCGCTGGACCTTTCGCCGATAGTCTGCCCGCCCTTCGACACGATCTCGGCCGAGCAGCAGCGCGAGCTTTACGAGCGTTCGCCGCACAACGCCGTGCGCATCGAGCTGGCGGAGGAATCGGGCGCAGGGCGCTACGAGAGTTCCGCGGCGACGGTGCGGCAGTGGATGGCCGACGGGGTGTTGCGGCGCGACGAGCGGCCGGCGTTCTACGTGCACCGGCAGACGTTTCGGCACGACGAGCGCGAGTACACGCGGACGATGCTGTTCGCGCGGGTGCGGGTAGTGCCGTGGTCGGCGGGGACGGTGTTGCCGCACGAGCAGACGTTCGGCGGCCCGAAGGAGGACCGGCTGCGCCTGATGCGGGCGACGCACCTGAACCCGAGCGCCGTGTTCGTGTTCTATCGCGATGAGGGCGGGCGCGTGCGCGGCCTTTTGGAGGCGGGCGAGGAGAAGCGGGAGAAGGTCGCGGAGTTCGTCTCTCCGGACGGCCAACGGCAGTCGCTGTGGCGGTTGGATGATGCGGATGCCGTGGCGGAGTTAGTAGAGGAGTTCGCGGACAAGACGATCTACATCGCCGACGGGCACCACCGCTTCGAGACAGCGCTGGCGTACCGCGACGAGGCGAAGGCGGCGGCCGACGGCTGGACGGGCGAGGAGCCGGCGAACTTCGCGATGATCGCGCTGGTGGCGCAGGACGACCCCGGGATGCTGACGCTGCCGACTCACCGAGTGACGAACATCGAAACACCACTCGCGGAGGCGCTGGAACGCCTTGAGGAGCTGTTTGACGTGACGACGTTCGACGGGAGCGCCGGTGATCTGGCGTCGGAGGCGGGCGGCACGGCGTTCGGTCTGGTGAGTGAGGACGGGCTGCGGCTGCTGACCGTGAAGGACGCGGTGGCGATCGACGGCTTGATGCCGCAGGAGCGGTCGGCGGAGTGGCGGACGCTGAGCTATGCGATCGCGAACCACGTGATTCTGCGGCGGTGCCTGGGGTTGGCTGAAGATCAGATGAGGGACTACCGCCGGTTCTGGTTCACGGAGGACGCGGAGGCAGCGGCAAAATCGGTGCGTCCGGGAAAGGCGACGTACGCGGTGCTGCTGGAGCCGATGCCGGTGGCGACGGTGCTGGCGATGGCGGACGCGGGCGAGCGGATGCCGCAGAAGTCGACGTTTTTCTGGCCGAAGGCGACGACGGGCGTGTTGTTCAACCTGCTGGAGGAGTAGTCCTTCGACCCTTCGAGAGCCCTACGGATGAGCGGGGGCGAGCCCTTCGAGAGTCCTACGGATCCGTCCGGGCCTCAGGGTGAGCGGGGACTCCGGGGAAAGGCCACGAAGATCCCAAGGTACAATACGGTCGGAGCCGACGCGGGTGAGCACGTCGGATCGGAGGTCGCTCGATGATTAAGAAGGTTCTTGTCCTCTCGGCCACGATTCTTATGACCGCCGGGCTAGCCTTCAGCGTCGCCTGGCTGCTGGGAGTCGACTTCGGAGACGGCGATGAGGCCGACTCTGGCGCCGACGCTGGTGAGGCAACTCGATTCGGAGAAGACGGCGTTACGATTTGCGTTGAGGGAATCGGCGTCGCCGTTGCGGATGAGATCGCTGCTGAAGGGACAGTGGTGATCGCGCTGACGGAGGTTACCGCTGATCCGAACTGGAGCAAGATCACGGAGACGACGCTCAGTGCCGACGACCAGGTAAGGCGCGGATGCGATAGCAAGCCGGTGGCGCTTCAGCCCGATGTCGAAGTCGTTGGTCTCGGCGGCAAGGGTCTTCATTTCGAGGGTGACGGCGTTCCCATCGTGAGCGAGCGAGATCCGACAACGGACATTAGAGTCTACGTTCTAACGCCAGCAGTTATGGCGCGAACGTTCGGTGAGGAGAACCAGGCTGTCCTCACGTCCGAAGCCTGGATCGTGAGCGGAGATCAGGCATGGGGAGTCAACATGGCGCTGTACCTGTCGTCAGACGTCGTCGATGACCTGGCGCTGATCTCGGAGAGGCTGCGGCGCGCGACGGGGTTGTGGTACCCGTACGGCAGGTGAGTGCTAGAGCTGGGCGAGGCCGTGGGCGAGTGCCACTCGCCCCTACGCCAGGGGGGGTTGCTCCGCTCTTCCTTCGAGAGCCCTACGGACCCGTCTGGGCCTCAGGATGAGCGGGTACAGTTCTTGTCCTTATACGCCCGGATGCGTCACGCGTGAGGGGATACACTCTTTAACGTGACTATGCCGAAGAAGGCCCTGTCGACGCTGGAGTTCGAGAAGATCGTCGAGCGGCTGACGCGACTCTGCTATACGGAGCGCGGGCGGGCGCTGGCGGCCGAGCTGACGCCGTCGTCCGACTACGCCGAGGTGCTGCACCGCCAGCGGCTGACCGCTGACACGCGGCGGCTGATCGAGCTGAAGCCGAACCTGTCGCTCTCGGACGTGCACGACGTG
>JADFKG010000080.1 GCA_022565075.1 Chloroflexota bacterium
GGCCGGGCCGCGGCGCCATCATCAACGTGCCGTACCCGGCCGGCTGTGGCGACGAAGCGCTCATGGCTGGTTACCGTGAGGTCTGCGTGCCGGCGGTGAAGCGCTTTGGACCGCAGTTCATCCTCGTGTCGGCGGGTTTCGACGCGCACTTCGCCGACCCGCTGGCGCAGCTGCGTGTCAGCACGGCGGGCTACTACGAGATCGCGACACTGCTGCGCGAGCTGGCGGACGAACTCTGCGAGGGCCGGATCGTCTTCGCGCTGGAGGGCGGATACGACCACACGGCTCTGGGTTGGTCGGTGCAGGCGTGCTTCGACGCGCTGGCGGGGAACGACTTCGCGCCGGACCCGCTCGGCCGCGGGCCGTCCGCGCCAGCCCCTGATGTGAGCGCTCTACTGACGCGGGTGCGGGAAGTGCACGGGCTCTAGCCGCCGCTCAGTCGGGGAGGAGGCGGACGAAGACTTCGTTCGCCAGGTAGCGGCCGCGGTCCGTAAGGCGCAGCCGTCCGTTGGCGCGCTCAAGGAGGCCCATCTCCAGCGTCTCCGCAAGGGGCTCCGCGTAGACGTCCTCGAACCGGCGGCCGAAGCGCCGTTCGAACGCGGCGAGGTCGAGGCCGGCGTTCAGACGCAGGGCGAGGATCGCCGTGTCTGCCATCTGCAGCGACGCCGGCTGGGGGTCGACGAACGTCACCTGCTTCATCGCTGCGAGCACGGTGGCCGGGGAGGCATCCGGTGACGGTGGCTCCTCCGCGGTGGTCGCGACGAGGCGGATGTACTGCCTCGGCGAGTAGACGTCTGCGAAGCGATGGCCGCCCCAGTGCGAGTGCGCGCCGGGGCCGAGCGCGAGCCACTCGCCGTTGAGCCAGTAGACGAGGTTGTGGCGGCACTCCTCGCCCGGTTGAGACCAGTTCGAGATCTCGTACTGGTCGTAGCCCGCTTCGGACAGGCGGCCGCCGGCCCACTCGTACATCTCGGCCTGCAGGTCGCCGTCCGGCGGTGGCACGGTGCCGTGCTCGACGTCGTAGGCCAGCTTCGTGCCGTCTTCGACGGTCAGGGCGTAGGCGGAGACGTGGTCGGGCGCCAGCTCGATCGCGCGCTCGACCGTGTCCTGCCACGAAGCCATAGGCTGGCCGGGCAGGCCATAGATCAGGTCGACGTTGATGCGGCCGAAGCCGGCGTCGCGCGCCCAGCGATAGCACTGCACCGCCTCGGCCGCGCTGTGAATGCGGTCGAGCGCGGCCAGCTCGTCGTCGTGGAGCGACTGGAAGCCGATGCTGAGCCGGTTGACGCCGGCGGCGAGGATGCCGGCGAAGTAGTCACGGTCGGCCGTGCCGGGGTTCGCTTCGAGCGTGATCTCGGCGCCATTGGCGAGCGCGTAATGGTCGCGCAGCGTCGCCATGATGCGCTCGATGTGAGGGAGCGGCAGCAGGCTGGGCGTGCCGCCGCCGAAGAAGACGGTCTCCACCGGACGCCCGCGGACGATGGGCGCCCAGAGCGCCAACTCCGTGCACAGCGCGTCGACGAAATCTGGTACGAGGTCGTCCAGCTTCGCGTAGGAGTTGAAATCGCAGTATGAGCACTTGAGCGAGCAAAAAGGGACGTGGAGGTAGAGCGACAGCGCTGCATCCTTGGCCATCCTGAAGTGATGGTAACACCGGCCCGGCGGTGAAGGTTGGGTATAGAGATGGAGAGGTTTCGTGAAGATAGACTGTCACCTGTAACCGGTTGAGAAACGGGGGCGTCTAGATACTGGAACCGTTAAGAAGTAACGAGGAAGTCATGAGCGTAATTTGCTCCAAGTGCGGATGCACGTTGGGCACACTGGATCAGTTCTGCGGTACCTGCAGCGCTGATCTAGAAGAAAAGGCGAAGGCGGCGATGGCGTTCGCCGTGCGCATAATCGCCAAGCCCTGCCCGGAGTGTCACTACGGCGCGCCACCGGCGGCCGCGCAGTGCCGCGCCTGTGGCTTCGACTTCGCGCACTCCGAACCCAGGCCCCTAGTCTATGCGTCGTGGCCGACGAGGCTAGCGGCGGCGTTGATCGACTTCGTTCTCGTTGGCCTTCCCGTGCTGGCGATGGTGCTCGTCGTTGGCCGACCCGCTGTGATTGTGTGGTTCGCGGTCATGTTTCCGCTGCTCTACTGCCTCGGCTTCTGGACGCTGGACGGCGCGACACCCGGCAAGGCGGCTTTCGGCCTGCGCGTGGTGACGTCGACGGGCGAGCCGGTCTTCCCGATCCAGGGGTTCATCCGCTACACCGGATACCTCGTCTCGGCGCTGGCGTTCTTCATCGGTTTCCTGATGGCGTTCGGCAACCGGGAGAGGCGCGGGTTTCACGACTTCTGGGCTGGCACCGTCGTCATCAAGTCCAGACGCATCCGATAGCGCTCCCTGAACGTAGCTCGTACCTCCGGTATAGTGGTCTCGCTATGCTCAAGACCCACTCCTGCGGTGTGCTGCGTGCCTCTGACGAAGGCGAGAGCGTCTCGCTGGCGGGCTGGGTTCACCGCAGACGCGACCACGGCGCTCTCATCTTCATCGACCTGCGCGACTCTACCGGTCTCGTTCAGGTCGTCTTCAACCCGCAGGAGACCGCCGGCTCGTTCAGTGAAGCCGAGCAGCTGCGCGGCGAGTACGTCGTCCAGGTCGAGGGCGCCGTGACGAGGCGCAAAGAGGGCACCGAGAATCCGAACCTGCCGACGGGCGAGATCGAGGTTCACGCGAAAAAGCTCCGGATACTGAACCCCTCCCGCACGCCGCCCTTCTACATCTCGGAGGAGCAGGACGTCGAGGAGCTGCTGCGCCTCAAGTACCGATACCTGGATCTGCGGCGCGACGGCATGCACAGCAACATCGTGATGCGCCACCGTGTCGTGCAGTTCATCCGCAACTACCTCAGCGAGCGCGACTTCGTCGAGATCGAGACGCCGATCATCACCGCACCGACGCCGGAGGGCTCCCGCGACTACGTCGTGCCCAGCCGCGTCCAGCCGGGCAAGTTCTACGCGCTGCCGCAGTCGCCGCAGCAGTTCAAGCAGCTGCTGATGGTGGCCGGCTTCGAGCGCTACTTCCAGATCGCTCACTGCCTGCGCGACGAGGACCTGCGGGCGGACCGCCAGCCGGAGCACACGCAGCTCGACCTTGAGATGAGCTTCATCTCAAGTGAAGAAGACATCCTCGGCCTGATGGAGGCGCTGTACATCGCGCTCGTTGAAGAGATGACACCGGACTTCCGCATCCTCCAGAAGCCGTTCCCACGCATTACTTACGCCGAGTCGATGGCGCGCTTCGGTTCGGACAAGCCGGACATGCGCTATGGCCTGGAGCTGGTGACGTTCAACGAGGCGCTTGGCGACAGCGAGTTCAAGGTCTTCCGGAGCGTCATCGAGGACGGCGGCGTGGTGCGCGGGCTGAACGTCCCCGGCGGCGCCGAGATGAGCCGCAAGCAGGTCGATTCCCTGACCACGTTCGTGCAGCAGTATGGGGCGAAAGGGCTCGTCTCGATGCAGCTTCTCGGTGAGGGCGACCTCGATTCGCTAACGGCGGAAGACATCAAGTCGCCCGTCGCGAAGTTCTTCACGGTGGAACAGGTTTCGTCGCTCGCCCGGCTGGCCGGCGCGAAGCGCGGCGATATGCTGCTGATGGTGGCGGACAAGGAACCGGCTGCCAACAAGGCGCTCGATCCGTTGCGGCGCGAGCTGGCTTCGCGCCTGGAGTTGGCGGATCCGGACGTCCTGGCGTTCGTCTTTGTTACCGATTACCCGCTGCTGGATTGGAGCGAGACGGAGGAGCGCTGGGTCGCCGCGCACCACCTGTTCACATCGCCGAACCTGGAGGACCTGCCTCTGATGGAGTCAGACCCCGGCGCCGTGCGCTCACACGCCTACGACTGTGTCTGCAACGGCTGGGAGCTGTTCAGCGGCTCGATCCGTATCCACCAGAGGGAAGTGCAGGAGGCCGTGTTCCGGCGGCTCGGCATCGACCCGGAAGAGGCGCAGCGCCGTTTCGGGCACATGCTCGAAGCGTTCGAGTTTGGTGCGCCGCCGCACGCCGGCATTGGCGCTGGCATCGATCGCCTGTTGGCAGTCCTCTTGCGGGAGTCCGACATCCGTGAGGTGATCGCCTTCCCGAAGACGAAGTCGGCGTCCGATCCGATGACGGGCGCACCGGCGACGATAAGCGAGGAACAGCTAAACGAACTGCACATCGCCCTCACCACTGCGGACGAAAACGCGACCGAAGATAGCGGTTGAGCGCTTGCCGTGCGGAACGGGGCGCTGATATCATGCGGCAAACCGTAAACGCGTCGCCCGCCGTACCCCAGAGAGACACCTGGAGAATCTGATGGAGACTCGCCGCCTCGTTCTCACGCTCACCGGCATCGCCGTGGCGACGATCGTCGTCCTCGGCGGCCTCGGCGCGATCCTACTTGCGAGCGGTGGCGGCGACGACGACGGGACCACCGCTGGTGATGATGCTGAAGACGACGGCCTGGGCGAGCGCATCGACAATGAGCTGCGGCTCTTCGGCCCCGACCCGATCACGCTCGACCCGGCCTGCGCCTCCGACGCCGGCTCCGCGGAGTACATCGTCGAGATCTTCTCCGGCCTCGTCTCGTTCGACCTTGATCTGAACGTCATCCCGGACATCGCGGAGGACTGGGAGGTGAGCGACGATGGGACCGTGTATACGTTCAACCTTCGGAGCAACGTTCTCTTCCACGACAACTCCCGGCCGGTGACGGCGGGCGACTTCAAGTTCTCGCTGGAGCGCGCGCTGAACCCGGACACGCAGTCGACGGTTGGCGAGGTGTACCTCGGCGATCTGGCCGGCTCCGCGGAGTTCATCGCCGGGAACGCCGACGAAGTGACCGGCATCCGGGTGATCGATCCGCAGACGCTGGAGCTGACGATCACCGAGCCGAGTGCCGTCTTCATCGACAAGCTGACGTATCCCACGGCCTACGTCGTCGACCAACGAGAGGTGGGGGACGCGACCTGCTTTGAGGGTGGCGGCTGGACGCTGACGCCGAACGGCACCGGCCCGTTCAAGATGGAGGAGTGGGACCTGGGCCGAAAGATCGTGCTCACGGCGAACACCCGCTTCCACCTTGAGCCGGCGCCGTCCCTGGACCGCGTGACGTATATCCTGTCCGGCGGCTCCTCGTTCGTGATGTACGAGAACGACGAGATCGACATAACCGGAATCGGCAGCGTCAATATCGAGTCCGTCCGTGATCCCAACAGCGATCTCAACGCGGACTTACGTGAGGGCCCGTCGCTCAACGTCTTCTACATCGGCTTCAACACGCGAGAAGCGCCGTTCGACGACGCGAACTTGCGCAACGCCCTCTCGCTGTCGATCGACCGTGAGTTCCTGGCGCGGGAGTTCCTGCTGGACCTGGTCGTGCCGGCGAA
Organism: Chloroflexota bacterium; assembly: GCA_022565075.1. Taxonomy (GTDB): domain Bacteria; phylum Chloroflexota; class Dehalococcoidia; order SM23-28-2; family RBG-16-64-32; genus CF-162. The sequence continues at coordinate 5,417 of JADFKG010000080.1, forward strand.
GGGGATCTTGCCGCCGGGCATGGACGGCTACAACGAATCGCTGCCCGACATCCCGTTCGACCCTGACACGGCGCGCGACCTGCTCGAAGAGGCGGGCGGCGCCGGCGTCATCGATGGCGCGACGATCCTGACCTCGGGACAGGGGGCGACGCCCTCGGACATTCTGCAGGTGGTGCTGGCGATGTGGGAGCAGGAGCTGGGGATCACGGTGACGATCGAACAGGAGGACTTCGGTCTCTTCCTGCGCGACCTCGACGACGGTAGGTTCGAGATGTTCTCTCTCGGCTGGATCGCTGACTATCCCGACCCGCAGAACTTCCTCGACATCAAGCTGCACTCGGAGAGCTCGAACAACGAGGCGGGTTACTCGAACCCGGCGGTCGACGCGCTTCTTGATGAGGCGGACCGTGAAACGGACGAGGCGACGCGTCTGGAGCTTTACCAGCGGGCCGAGGAGCTGATCATCGAGGACATGCCGTGGGCGCCGCTCTATCATGGCAAGGCGAACTATCTGGTGAAGCCGTACGTCGAGGGCTTCGTGATTCCGCCGTTTGTCATTCCAAACCTGCGCTACGTGACGATCAACCGCTAAGATAACGGCGTCATGCCCGCGGGCCTCGCCACTTACATCATCCGGCGGCTCCTGCTGCTGCCGGTTATCCTCTTCATCGTCTCCTTCGCGACGTTCTCCCTGGGCCGCTTTGCGCCCGTCGACTACGTTGAGATACAGGCCGGCCCGCGCGCACAGCCGGAGACGATCGAGCGCATTCGCGAGGAACGTGGGCTGAACGACCCGGTGCCAGTGCAGTACGTGCGCTACATGGGAAACGCCCTCACCGGCGATCTCGGAATAAGCACTCGATATCAGGGCTTTCCTGTCGCCGACGTGATCTTCCCGCGCATGTGGATCACCATGCAGTACAACGCCGTGGTGCTCGTGCTCACCTTTGGGATCGGTCTGCCGCTCGGCACCTGGGCGGCGCTGCGCCGGGGGACGTGGCAGGACCCGTTATCGATCGGTGTCTTCCTCTTTTTCGCCTCCGTTCCGGTGCTGATCTCCGTACCGCTGCTACAGTGGCTGTTCACGGTCAAACTGGGGGTGCTGCCGTCGGGCGGCTGGTCGGAGGCGGAGTATCTGGGCGTCGAACTGGGCATCTTCTCAAAGCACATCGTCTTGCCAGTACTGGCGCTCACCTTACCCGGCGTCGCCGGCATCGCTCGCTACATGCGCGGGCAGGTGATGGAGGTGCTGGATCAGGACTTCGTGCGAACAGCGAACGCCAAAGGGTTGAAGGCGAGCACCGTCGTCACGCGACACGTGGCGCGGAACGCCCTGTTGCCGATCGTAACGATTCTCGGCTTCGAGCTGGCGGCGCTGATCGGCGGCTCGATCTTCGTCGAGACGTTGCTCGGGATCCCGGGCATCGGGCTGCTGGCCTTCGAGTCGATCAAATCGCGCGATTACGACACGATCATGGCGATCGTCCTCGTCGGCTCGACGACGTTCGTGCTGGCGATGCTGCTGATCGATATCGCCTACGGCTTCATCGACCCACGGATCAGAGTGGAAGGCTCGATCGAGTGAGCTTCGCCGACGCTGCGCCCGTCCCGATTGAGGCCGATACCCGGCAGAGTCCGAACTTCCGGGCGTTGCGCCGGCTCATGCGCCGGCCGGTAGCGGTCGTGGCGATCCTCATAATCGTCGTCATCTACGGTGCGGGGATACTCGCGCCCTGGGTGGCGCCGTACGGCTTCAATGATGCCGACTTCCAGAACCGCTACGCCGAACCCTCGCTCGAGCACCCGCTTGGTACGGACAGCCTCGGCCGCGATCTTCTGTCGCGCGCGATATGGTCCGCACAGACGACGGTGATCGTCTCCGTCGCGGCGGTCCTGACGGGAGGCCTCTTCCTCGGTGTCACTGCCGGTCTCGCCGCCGGCTACGCGGGCGGGCGGACCGACTCGATCATCATGCGGGCGGCCGATACGTTCGCCTCGGTACCCACCATCCTGCTCGTGCTGATAATCACGGCGACCCTGCTGCCGCGCGTTATCGACCTGGCGCGGGACGTGGAGGACTTAACGGGGGCAGACTGGATCGTGAGCTCTGGCGCGCCCAGCTATTTCCTCGTCTTCGGCGCGCTGGCGATCTTCGGCTGGACGGGCATTGCGCGTGTCGTCCGCTCACAGGTGCTGGCGCTGCGGCAGGAACCCTACGTCACCGCCGCGCGCGCGTCCGGCGCCGGCACGATGCGGATCCTCTTCGTTCACCTGCTGCCGAACCTGACTAACCTGCTTTTGGTTGCGTTCACGCTTTCGTTCGGCGCGCTGGCGACGGCGGAGGTGGGCCTGACGTTCCTGGGCATCGGCGTGCAGCCGCCGCACCCCAGCTTCGGGCTGATGATCTCGGAGGGTGTCGGCCTCAGCAACGTCCGCGAGCACCCGATGCTGATCATCGTTCCGGGTATGTTCATAGTGCTTCTCGTGATGTCGTTCAACCTGCTTGGTGACCAGCTCACCGACGTACTCTCTCCGCGCCATCGCTAGCGTATAATCCGGCCCGGCATGGAAGGACGACTTGAGGCGGCGGACGCCGCGTTCATCGACGAGCAGTGGCGCAGGCTCTGGGGCCTGCCGGTGGTCTCGCTGGACCGCGAGTATCGGCCGACCGACGTCGAGGGGCTGGTGTACCGGGACGATGGCGGGGTGCCGCAGGGCCTCGTCACCTGGCGCGTGGACGGCGACGGCGGCGAAATCGTGACGGTCGACGCTTTCGAGCAAGGCCGGCATGTCGGCGGCCGCTTGCTGAACGGCGCCGAGGAGGAGCTGCGTCGCCGGGGCGCGAGGCGGGTGACGATCATGACGACGAACGACAACCTGCGCGCGATCGCCTTCTACGTGCGGCACGGTTACCGGATCGTCGCCGTCCACCTCGACGCGATGGAGCGGGTGCGGCAGCTCAAGCCGGCGGTGCCGGAGACAGGCCAGGACGGCCTGCCGCTGCGGGACGTCATCGAGCTGGTGAAGGAGCTATAGGGCATGCCTGGCGAGATCAGCTTCGAGCGGCTGATCCCGGCCGACCTGCCGCTGCTGCACCGCTGGCTGAACAACGCCGAAGTGGCGCTCTTCTACGGCGTCGGCGACGACAACCGCAAGAACCCGACGATGGACGAGGTGATCAAAGAGTACGAAGAGAACTTCGTGCCCGAGCCGAAGAACCAGGCCTTCGTCATCCACCTGGACGGCCGGCCGGTCGGCTACATCCAGTGCTATCGTCTCGGCGACTATCCGGATTACGCGAAGGAGCTGGGGGGAGGACCCGGAAGCCTGGGCGATCGACATCCTCATCGGCGAAAACGTTCGCGGGCGCGGCATTGGGTCGCGCGCCATCGATCGCCTGGTGGAGGAGCAGATTTTCTCGGGGCCAGCCGTCACGACCTGCTTTATCTCTCCAGATCCCGAGAACGAGCGTGCGAAACGAGCGTACGCGAGGGCGGGCTTCCGCTACGTGAAGACGGTGTGGCTGGAGTCGGAGAAGGGCTATGAGTACGTGATGCGCCGCGACCGCGGCGGCGATGCCTGAGGCCTGTCCGCGCCGCCCGGAGTGCGGATTTCGGCGTGTCATTGCGCCTCGTTCGTACCTGACCCCCATGCTACAATCGAACACGTGAAGGTCTCGACGCAACGCTTGCCTGAGAGCCAGGTTCTTATCGAAATCGAAGTCGACGGGAAGCAGATGGAGCGCTCGATGGACCGGGCGTATCGCAAGCTGGTCAAACGCATTGATGTTCCGGGCTTCCGTAAGGGGAAGACGCCGCGCGCTATGCTGGAACGCCACATCGGTCGCGAGAGGCTCCTCCAGGAGGCGATCGATCTCCTCGTGCCGGAGGCCTATAACCAGGCCCTCGAAGAGAACGAGATCGACGCCATCGATCAGCCTCAGATCGAGATGACCGGCTCCGAGCCGCTGTCGTTCAAGGCGACCGTGCCGGTGCGCCCAACGATCGACCTCGGTGACTACAAGGCGCTGCGGGTGCCTCTTGATCTGG
>JADFKG010000081.1 GCA_022565075.1 Chloroflexota bacterium
GAAGATAGCTCTGTGCAGATTGGCACACACCTATCTCCGTCTCACCCTGTCGCTCTGTGCCTTTCCCTTGCCTCTTTTTCGGTAGTGGGTCAGTTTGAATCGAGCAGGCCGACAATCTCTTCGATGTCCCAGATATGATCTGCTAGATCGCACGCAATGCCGTGCGGGCGCGTTGGGCGAAAGAGAAGGGCAAGTATCGGACTCCGCGGACCCCGCCGATACCAAACCAGTGACCGACAACGGGCTGCCGATCTCCATGAGAAGACTTCCCAGAAGGCAAATCCGCATCCCCGTTCGGGTCACGGTGCGCACCCAGGTGCGCTACCGCATCCAGAGATCGGTGATCTTTCGTAGACTAGGCCGCTAGAGACGGCCTGAGACCTACCTAGCGCGCAGCGCACCAGGGCAGCGCACCTCGCATGATGCATCAAAGGTGCAGACGGGGGCAACCTGAGAGATGTTGCGCTATACTCTCCCCGCCGGGACGCCCCCTCAGCGCGTGGATTCACCCCCTTGTGTATCGGGACAGCGTCCCGGCGTGCTTGACCGCTCAAACTGACCCACTACCTGGTTCTAGCCATAATGGCGACCCTCATGGCCTTGACGGCGACCGGGGCCCTGGCGTTTGACGCGATCCCGGAGAATGCCTTCAACACCGCTTGCACCCAGAGTGCTGGTCGCGCTGCCTTCTGCCCGTAGGCTGTAGGGTACTGGTGCCGTCACTCCCGCAGTCCGGCGCTACAGAGCTTCAACGGTCACCGTGCACACCGTGGCGGGCCGCGAATAGGAGACCGAAGCGTTCGCCGCTTAGAGCCACGGCGGCAGCACGCGCTTGATCGCCAGCCACAGACGTCCGACGAACGGCGTCTGCGGCCGGTAGTCCCATCCGCGCTTGCCGTTGGGCACAATCACCAGGATCGTATCCGGGTCGCCCTCTATCTGCGCCCGCGTCCGCAGCCGCATGTAGAAGAACCCGGCGATCGCCCCTAAATAGTTCCGAGACATCTCCGCCGATATCGCAGGCTCGTCCGCCAGCACCTCGGCCCTCCCCGTCACCGTTACACCCCGGTATGGCGGGTGCTCGTCCTGCACGCACAAGCTGACGCGAGAGTCGCGCCGGATGTTCCGCACCTTCGCGCTCAGCGAGTTCGTCCGCACGTAGAGGCGCCCGTCGCGATACAGGTACCATACCGGCGTCTGCACCGGCATACCGCTCGCACCTATGGTCGTAAGCACGCAGACGTGCCGGCCGTGCAGGAACCGCTCAACCTGCGAATCCGTTAGGGCGTGAGGCAACAGGCACTCTCCTTTCGCTTTCTCCCCCGCTACGCCGGGCGCACCAAGCGAAAAGTATAAGGTCGCCGCTGTGTACGGGAAACCTGCCGCGTCTAATGTCTTCTCTCAACGGCGTGAGCGGCATCAGGCCGCGTTGTATCGGCAGCACATAGATAGGGTTCTGCGCAGGGACGGCAAGAGACGCTCCGGAGCCTACACACGCGGCGACAAATAGGTGAGGCGGGCCCTCGTTGAGCCTGCTGCCTACCCCGCGAGCTCTCCGCGAAGTCCATGAAGGCAGCGTAGCTCTAGTAACGAAGGCAGCAGAGCGGCCCCTGTGCGGCCCCGCCTCCCCGTCTTTTTGTCGTCCCGTACTCCTCAGCGATCCTTTGCACCTTCTCGCGGTCCACGGCTTAGGCAGGAATTCAAGATATGACCTGAAAGTTCAAGAATCTCTGCGCTGATCTTGCCACATTTCCTCCGCGAGAAGCGATTAAGCCAGGGGTAGCTGATCGGTGTTATTCACCAAAAAGTCATCTGGCGGTGGTATGGCGAAACTTGCGTCCCCACGCATCGAGGCCATAAGCTTCCTTCGAATCCACTGCCAGCAATCGGCAGCGAGCGTGCCGACTAACGCGCGCTCGACCAGGGAAAGAAAACCGCGCTCTTCGATCAAGCAGCAGGGCCGCCACGGCGACCGGGAAGGCCCCGGGCTGACGCCCAGCCCCCGGATGGACTTCTAGAACCAAGTTGGTAGCCTTCCTGACCTGCGCGGCGCTGACACCCACAAGCGCCGGATCGCAGCTGACTCGCAACCGACGACTAATTACTAAACCAGAAGGGAGGGCTAGCATGAAGTGTCTGATCCTGGCCGCGGGCAATGGCGGGCGGCTGGCCCAAATATGCGACTCGAAGCCGCTCGTGCGGATCGCTGGGATGCCGCTGATCGAACACACTATCGCTACCGCGCAACAGGCTGGAATCACCGACTTCTACGTGGTTACCGGGCATGCCGCCGACCGAGTCGAAGACTTTCTGTCCGAGGTAAGCCATCGCAGGCGCGTGAGCATCACTCCAATCAGAAACCCGGAGTGGGAGTTGGGCAATGGGCTTTCTCTGCTCGCGGGCCGTAGGCGGCTTGATGAGCCCTTCCTCTTGCTAATGGCCGACCATGTCCTCGACCGGGCGATCCTTGACCGCCTTCTCGCCCAGCCGCTGGGCGACGGGGAGGTGATTCTGGCCGCCGATTTCGGGATCGACGAGAACCTGACGGTTGACCTCGATGACGTGACGAAGGTCCTGGCCAGCGATCAGCAACTCCTCGAAATCGGCAAGGAGCTGAGCGACTATAGCGCGTTCGACACCGGGGCCTTTCTCTGCTCGCCACAGATCTTCGGCGCCGTCGAGGAAAGCGTGAAGGCTGGGGATCGCTCTGTTTCCGGTGCCATCCGCCGCCTGGCCGCGAAGGGAAAGGCGAAGGTGATCGACGTGCAGGACCATCGCTGGCTTGACGTTGATACGCCGCAAGACCTGCGGAACGCGGAGCGGCTCCTCTTTCAGAATCTGTCGAAGCCTGCAGACGGCTTCATCTCCCGCAACATCAACCGCAGGATCTCCACGGCGATCTTCACGCCCCTGTTGCTGAGGCTATCGCGCCGAATGACAGCGAACCTGGTGTCGCTTCTTGCTTTCTTTGTCAGCCTCGTGGCCAGTCTGACCTTCTTTCTTGGCCTCCCCATTGTGGGCGGTATCGTCATTCAACTGGCCAGCATCCTGGACGGTAGTGACGGTGAGGTAGCGCGACTGAAGAAGCTGCAATCCCCGTTCGGGAACTTTTTCGATGCGGTGCTCGATCGCTACTCAGACGGTTTCATACTGTTCGGAATGTTCTACTACATGCTGACCGCGGCGGCCATCGCCAGCCTACTGGGCCCATCCGCCACGACCCTTATAATCGGCACGTCGATGCTGGCCCTGCTCGGAACGCTGATGGTCAGCTATACATCCGCGAAATCGGTCACGGACTTCGGCTATCGCTATGGCGGCCAGTGGACTGCGGCCGGAAGGGGTCGGGACCTGAGGCTGTTCGTGCTCACCCTCGGCGGAGTCGGAACGCTGATTCATCCGATCACCGTTTTCGTAGCCGTGCTCTTTGTGGCGTTGCTCACGAGTGGAATCGTCTTGTGGCGCGTGTGGACCTCCTGGAAGTATGCCAACGGCCGGAGCCCGCTGGTGGGCACCAGCCCGAAGGCGGTGATCTTCGACTTTGACGGCACGATCGCGGACACGATGCCGTTCCTGTCGGATCTGGCCGCCGGTCTGATCAGCAAGAACTACGATGTCTCCGGGGCGGAGGCACGCCGGAGGTACCTGGAGACAACCGGGATGGACTTCGGCAGCCAGCTTGAGGAGATCTTTCCGGGACACCAGAGTAACGGCGCCGTGGCTGCCACTATGGAATTGGGCAAACGAGGGCGCATTCTTGAGCATCCGCTGTTCGAGGAGGTCGTCCCTGTGCTGAAGTTCTTCGAAAATAGGGGCGTTAGACGGTTCGTCTGTAGTAGCACACTGGAAACGATCGTCCGGCAGTATACGGAGAAAGCCGGGATCGATGACCTTCTCGACGGCTGCTTCGGCTACAAGCCCGGCTTCGCCAAGGGCCAACAGATTGAGTTCATTCTTCGCCACTACAACCTCCGTCCTGATGAGGTCGTCTTCGTCGGCGACTCGCTGATGGACTATGAGTTCGTCAGGGGCAAGGGCGTTCGATTCATCGGGCTGCGCCGCCTCTTCGAAGAGCACGACTTTCGAGACCGCGGGCTGTTCAGCGTCAAGGATCTGACCGAGCTGGCGAGCGTGTGGCGCCGATCGGAAGGCGTCATCCACGTCGTCAGCGGAGTGTGAGTCCCAGAAACCGACCCTTGTGTGTCATCGGCACTCACCCCTCTAAGAGGCCTCAACGACAACACACGTTCACCTCGCCCACTGGAAGTACGCGGCCAGCAGCCAGCGAACTGGCCTAGTATGATCGGCGAGAGCGTCGCCGCGATCGGTGGCGCGTCCCTTCTCGATCGGCGTGCAACGAACCAACAAGGCTAAGTCACCGACACCAGGGCGGTTCTACTATGGGTGGATCGTCCTGGGTGGATCAGTGCTGGCGATGGCACTCGGCAGCGGCGTCTCATTCTGGGCGTTCGGACTGTACATCGCACCGATGGAGCAGGAGTTCGGATGGTCTCGCGCGGAGGTCTCCGCGGGATTCTCGGTATCTCTGGCGATCAGCGGACTCTCCGGGCCGCTGATCGGACGCTGGGTCGATGCGCGTGGTGCGCGGTCCGCGATCCTGTTCGGCGCCGTCATGACGGCGGTCACATACCTGCTGCTGGCGACGACGAGCTCGCTCTGGCAGTGGTTCCTCTACCTCTCGATCAACGCAGTCTTTCGGCAGCTGATGTTCTTCATCCCGTTTCAGGCTCTCATCTCACGCTGGTTCGATCGGAGGCGAGGGATGGCGCTGGGGATCCTGGGCACGGGGTTCTCGCTGGGCGGCTTCGTCGTGCTGATCATGGCCTTCGTGATCGACGAGGTTGGCTGGGACGGGTCGTTCATTTTCTCCGCGGTGGCGGTGCTGGTGCTCTTCCTCCCGCTGACCATCTTCGTCCTGAGAAACGATCCGTCGGAAGTGGGCGCGTTCATCGACGGCGAATCACACGAAGAGGCGGAGGAGCGCAGCCGGGCGGGTCCGGTGCCAGGACTGACGGCGCGCGAGGCGCTGAAGACGCGGCTGTTCTGGCTCCAGGCGGGAGCGATGACGCTGTTCTTCTTTGGCGTCCTCGGCTGGCTCGTGCACCAGGTGCCGTTCTACGAGTCGGTCGGCGTGGACCGCGGCGTGGCGGCGATGCTCGTCACGATTATGGCCGCGGGAGGGATCTTCGCGCGGCTGGCCTTCGGCTTTTTCGTCGACCGGTTCGAGCGTGTGGAGATCGCGGCGATGGGGCTGCTGACGTTCCTGACAACAGCGTTCGTGGTTCTTCTGATCAACTCCACAGCGCCCGGAATCACGATCTTCCTCATGTTGTGGATCGTTGGCAGCGGCGGCGGGCCGCTGCTCGAACCGCTGCTGCTCACGCGTTCGTTCGGCCTGAAGCACTTCGCCACGATCCTGGGAACGATGGGAGTTGTGGTGACGATCGGCATCGTTTTGAGCCCGACGCTGACCGGCCTGATATTCGACAGCACAGGCTCGTACGACCTCGCGCTGGCGATGCTCGCGGCGGCCCTGGCGGCCGCTTTCGTGCTCTTCTACTTCGCTTCGCGGCTGCCGCACCCGCTGGACGCGCTGAAGGCACCTAAGCCTACGTAGGGTCCGGAGCGTCGGTGGTCAGCCGAGGAACTCGTCGGCGCCGATGTCGATGGCGTGGCGGCTGTGCCGTACGGCCATCGCCGTGAACATTGCGTCGCCGCGTTCGGTCTGCTGCACGATCATCGAGGCAACGACCGCCATCACCACGCCGGCGAACGCCCCCCGCCGGTAGTCTTCCCAGCACTGGCCCCACGAATAACCTTCGACTCCAGCCTCCTGGAGCCCCCCGTGGTAGGCCCGGACAAGCTCATCCTCTGCCGACAGCCTGTCGTCCCGGAGGAGACTCGCCCCAATGAAGTAGCAGACGTCGTTGAGAGGGCTGCCAACCGTGACCGTCTGCCAGTCCACGACGGAGACGCGGGGCGGACGCGCAGTCGCCTCGATGAGCAGGTTGTCGAGGCGATAGTCGACGTGCACCACAGCGAACGGCTCGCCCGGCGGATCGAATGGTGGCCCCTTAGAGTCCGCGACGCGTTCGATGATCTCTGCCTCATCGGGAGCCAGGCGTGCCCCATAGCGGCCGAGGAAGCCGGGGAGCTGCGCGCGGTAGAACGCCCGCATCAGTTCGGCGGACACCTCGTTCCCCGCAGCCAGCCACTCGATAGCGCGAATCTCGTCGTCGCACCAGGTCGGCGCGTGGAGACCCACCAGTTCCTGCATGGCCACTCGCGCCACATCGAGCGAGCAACCCGCCAGCTGATCACCCTGTACCGCCGGCGCCATGTCTTCCAGCAGGAGCGCGAAGTCCGGACCGTCGCCGTCGATCTCGGCGTGGTAGCAGCGGGGCGTCGAAATCGCCAGGCGCGACTGCAGATCGCGGTAGAACGACACCTCCTTGAGGTAGCTCCGGAGCGCGACCGCCGTTTGGCGGCTCAGCGGATCGTCAGACGGGAACTTGCCAACGAGGCTGCGTGGAGTCGATTCGTCAGCGCCGGCGAGGTCGAGCTCGTAGCGGATGCACTTGCCCATCTGGCCGGTGCCGATAGGGGTAGCGACGAAGCTCTTCACCTCAGCGGTGCTGTGGCCGGCCTCCCGCAATCGCTCGGTCAGCCATTCGGCGGTAAAGCCGGCGGGCGTCGTCACACTCGTCATCGTCGGATGATCTTATCCTGCCGGATTGATACACCCGGCTGAGTCACGAGAGCTGATCGCACATCTCCCGAAACGCGTCGGCGTTGTCTTCAACGATGCTCTGTCCCAGCAGCTGAAGCGAGCGAAGGTTCGTCGAGCTGGTATCGTCCATGGCGTCGTTGCATTCGTTGAGCTTTGCCTGGAACCGGTAGTAGCGATCTTCAGGAAGCAGCTGCTGCAGCTGGTAGTTCACAATTGAGCTCGTGCCGTCGAAGCTAATGCCAAAGAGGGGCTGCGCCCATTGCCTCAGGCCCCACCCAACGGCCCTCTGATAGAGAATGGGTTGCGTCGCTTCGCCACTGCCGAGGGAGACGATCAGAACGTCGTCGCCGAGACCCATCGACCGGGCTTCCGCAAGGGCGCTCATGGCCGGATCGTTGACGAAGATCCCCGCGTCGACCAGTGAGTAGGTTCTGGCCCCACTGGCGGCAACGAGCCTCGCCGGCTGGAAGAACGTCGGCGCCGCGGTCGTCGCCCGCGCGACTTGCCACATCGGAAAGTCGTACTCCGCCTCATCGGCCTTCGCCCGCTCGCTCTTGAAGAAGAACGGGACGCGGCGCTCGATCTCATAGCTCGTCACGACGACCGGGGTAATCGCGTCTTTGAGTCGCGCCTCCCCGTAGTACTCACCGAAGACGGCCTCGATCCCCCGGGCCGGGTACTTCTCCGCCTCGACGCTCCAGATTGAGCGCACCTTGTGAAGCGTCGAGCGAGAAAAGATGCGGTGGCCCTGCCCCATGTACAGCCGGACGCCGTCGTCGGCTGTGTACTTCGGCTTGCCGTCTTCTCCCGGCATCACCAGCCCCAGGGCCAGCACGCCTCCCGAGGAAGTGCCGACTATCAGGTCGAACATGCGGGCGATCGGCTTCCCCGTCGCTTTCTCCAGCTCCGAGAGGATGACGGCGGGGATGATGCCCCTGATCCCGCCACCATCGATCGAGAGTACCCTGGACTTTTTCGCCATCGCTACCGCATCTACTCCATCACTCGCCCGTGAACTTTGGCTTCCTCTTCTCGAGGAACGCCTTCATGCCCTCTCGCTGGTCCTTCGTGCCCATCGTCTTCATCACGGCTCGTCGCTCCTCGGCGAGAGCTTCCTCTAGCGTCTTGTCCTCAGCGCCGACGACCGACCGTAGAACGCCGGCGACGGCGATCGCCGGCCCCTCCGCCAGCCTCTGAGCCAGATCGTGCGCGCGTTGCTGAAGCTCGTCGTTGGGCCAGACTTCGTGAACGAGCCCGATGCGGTGAGCCTCGACGCCGGATATCTTCCTGGCGCGGAGGATCATGTCCAGCGCCTGATCCCGGCCGATGCAGCGGGCCAGACGCACGGTTCCGCCCCACGCCGGCACCGTCCCCAGATCCAGCTCGGGAAGACCGATCTTCGCTCCCTCGGCCGCGGCCACCCGGAAGTGACAGGCCAACGGAAGCTCCAGTCCGCCTCCCAGGCAGTACCCGCGCATGACCGCAACCCAGGGCTTCTCCATGCCCTCGATCGCCGCAAGCACGCGCAGTCGCTGGTCGAGAACGGCCTCGATGCTGCCCATCCTGCGCACGCCCTCGGGCAGCTGCTTGAGGTCCATGCCGACGGAGAAATGCTCATCTCCGGCGCCCCGGAGGACGATCGCGTGGACGGACTTGTCGGCTGCCAACGCGGCGGTTTGCGCCTCAAGCTCGTCCATCAACTCCAGGCCCAGCCTGTTTCGCGGCGGGTCGTTGATGGTGATCGTGACCACCGCGCCGTCCTGCTCCAGGAGAAGGGGCGGCTGTTCGCTTCCTGAGTCGGTCATCGGAGCTCCTCGCCTTTCGGCTCCAGGCGGCTACCAGTAGATTCGCACGAAGCGGCCGTCCTAGACAACGACCGGTGATCGGACGCCTCGCCTTCCGGATGGTGTAACCTCTCCTCTCGACGGCGCCCCCCATTGCCCGAGGAGGAAAGAGATGAAGATCCTGTGCGTGCTCTACGATGATCCTGTCGACGGCTACCCCACGTCGTATGCGCGTGACGACATCCCAGCGCTCCAGCGCTACCCGGACGGGCAGACGCTGCCGACACCTGAGGCGCTCGACTTCCAGCCCGGAGAGCTGCTGGGATCGGTCTCGGGAGAGCTTGGCCTGCGCTCCTTCCTGGAGAAGCAGGGGCACACGATGGTCGTCACCTCCGACAAGGACGGCCCGGACAGCGTCTTCGAGCGTGAGCTGCCCGACGCCGACGTCGTGATCTCGCAGCCGTTCTGGCCGGCCTACCTGACCGCCGAGCGAATCGCCAGGGCGCCGAACCTGAAGCTGGCGATCACCGCCGGCATCGGCTCCGACCACGTCGACCTGCAGGCAGCGATCGAGAAGGGCATGACCGTCGCGGAGGTGACCTACTCCAACAGCATCAGCGTCAGTGAGCACGTCGTGATGGCGATCCTCTCGCTCGTCCGCAACTACATCCCGTCCTACAAGTGGGTCATCGATGGCGGCTGGAACATCGCCGACTGCGTCGCCCGCTCCTACGACCTCGAGGGGATGGACGTGGGCACGATCGGCGCCGGCCGCATCGGCACCGCCGTCCTCAAGCGCCTCAAGCCGTTCGACGTCAAGCTCCACTACACCGATCAGCACCGCCTCCCGGACGACGTGGCCGCCGAGCTCGGAGTCACCTTCCATCCGGACGC
>JADFKG010000204.1 GCA_022565075.1 Chloroflexota bacterium
GTTGATTGCGGTGTCGATAATCGCGATGTCTGCGTCGATGTCGGGCCCGTCCGGCGGGCCGATGCCGGCGGCCGCGTTCTCGTCGGCGTCGATGCGGTCGACGCCCTCGACCAACGTCTGGAAGTCGTTCGCGTGCAGCGCTATCCGCACCCGCCTCACAGGCTCGACCAGCGCCACCGACGGCGCCTGGGCGATCTGCGCGGCGCGCTCCGCGGTCATCTCGGCGGAGAAGCCGCTGACGGCGCTTCGATAGAAGGCGCGCACGTCAACGTCGAACTCCTGCGCGGCCTGGCCGGGGTCCGCGCCCGGCTCGAGGAGGACGATGTAGCGCCCCGGTATCACGTCTCCGTCTGCGGACGAGGGCGCTGGCGCGTCCAACTCCTCACGAAAGATGAGCACGCTCAAGAGGAGAAAGGGCAGGAGAACGAAAACTCGCATCACGACACGTCAGTCACCGTTGATTCGAGGGCATGCGCGGCTTGCCTATCATTGTCGCCGAAGTTGCCACGCCAGCCAATACTACGCGCGGCGCATCAGCGCGGATCCGGCGCTAGGCGTCGCAGTAGGGGAGCGCCTTCACGTTGCTGGCGCTGAGCAGCACGCTCCGGGCATCAGCGGCGTTGACGACCGAGTTGCAGTCGACATCCCCCTGCAGGCCCGGTTCGCCGGACGCCGGCTGAGCGCCGCCCGAGCCGTCGCCGATCGCTGGACATCCCGGCGGCGTCTCGACGGCCAGTCCGCCGACGTATCGCAGCAGCGCCAGAGCGTCCGCCGCGGTCACTTCCTCATCGCAGTTGACGTCTGCCCGCGCGAACGACGGCGATGGCGTCTCGGTCGGCGCCGGCGGCGGCGATGGCTCGGCCTGATAGCCGCCGAAGTCGTTCGTCCAGTAGTAGCCGTACGTGCTGCCGGGCGTGTGCACGAGCGCGATCCCCATCACGAGGTAGTTGTCACTCAGCATGTTCGAGTTGTGCCCGGGCGAATCCCGCCAGGCGTCGAAGGCCGCCCCAGCCGTGGCGTAGCCGGCGGCGATGTTCTCGCCCTTCCAGGTGTTGTAGCAGTAACCGTGGTCGCACATCCGGTCCCACGGCGATCCGCCGAGCGAGTCGGTGTGGCTGAAGTAGTCGTTCTCACCCATGTCGGTGCTCATCCACTCAGCCGCGGACTGGATGCTGGAGTCGATGCTCAGCGGGCCCAGCCCGTTCTGCGCCCGGTAGTCGTTGAGCAGGACTACGAACGCCTGCTCTTCGGGGTCGAGCTGAACGCTGGCCGTCGCATCCCGGCCGAGGCCAGCGGCGAGCGAAGCCGCGATGAGCACAGCGGCGAGGACGGCGCCGCCCAGAACGGATCTCTTGAGCACTTGCTGAAACTCCCTTCACAAAGGGAGACAGCGATCATAAGGAGACGGTTACCGCCGGCGGGTAAGGGACGGTTCAGCCTTGGTGAAGTCGCACCGGTTGCAGTTGCCGGGTCAGCCGCCGAGGACTCGCAGCTCGCCCTCGTAGACCGGGTCGGGGCCAACCTCAGCCGCCGTCTGTGCGACCGCGTCCTCGACCGGCAGATCATCGATCAGGAGGCGCTGCAGAAGCGCCTCGGTCGCCCTGTCCGTGTGGCTCGCTGAGATCGGCTTGGTCCAGCTGACGAACGCCGACGCACCGCGGTTCAGGAACGCCTCCGCCGTGCGCTGAGAGCGCAGGCCGTCGCACCCCATCATGACGATGAGAGCGCCGTCGAAGTCGCCCTCCATGCTGTCGTCGACAAACGCCGGGCCGATGCCGAAGAGCGGATCGGAGTTCTCGTTGTAGCGAGCGCTGCCCAGCCGGTTCAGCTGCTCATCCGAATACTTTCCCTCGTCATACGGCTCGCCCGTGAACAGGCTTACGTACTCAGTCCCGGTCCTTTCACCTGTCGCCGCGTTCACTTCTGTCGTAATCCCGGCATGGACACGCAGGAGCACGAGGTCATAGCCGCGGTCTGGCAGCGAGCGATAGACGTCGACAGTGACGTCCTCGCCCGAGATGTACTCCAC
>JADFKG010000205.1 GCA_022565075.1 Chloroflexota bacterium
CCCTCGACAGCGTCAGCGCGCCAGACGTGCCGCTGGAAGTGTCCGCGGACGAGATCAAGGCGGCCTACACGGAGGTCGAGGCCGGCCTCGTCGAGGCGCTCCGCTTCGCCGCCGGCCGCATCCAGGCCTTCCACGAGCTGCAGCTCGAACACGCCGCAACCTCGTTCGCGTCCGACGGCGTTGGCCAGGCCGTGCGCCCGATCGCGCGCGTCGGCCTCTACGTGCCCGGCAACAAGGTAATCTACCCGTCCACGCTGCTCATGCTCGCCATTCCGGCGCGCGTCGCCGGCGTCACTGAGCTGATCGTCGTCACGCCGGCGCGCCCGGACGGCAGCGTCGCCCCGCTCAAGCTCGTCGCCGCCGACATCGCCGGCGTCGACCGCGTCTTTCGCGCCGGCGGCGTCCAGGGCATCGGTGCGCTCGCCTACGGCACCGAGTCCGTCCCGGCCGTCGACAAGATCTGCGGGCCGGGCAACATCTTCGTCACGATCGCCAAGAAGAAGCTCTTCGGCGAAGTCGGAATCGACGGCGTCTTCGGCCCGTCCGAGACGCTCGTCATCGCCGACAAGGACGCCGACCCGGGCCTCGTCGCCGCCGACCTGCTCGCCGGCGCGGAGCACGACGAGCTCGCCACCGCCGTCCTCATCACCGACTCCCGCGATCTGGCCGAACGGGTCGCCGAGACCGTTGACCGTGAGATCGACTCGCTCGACCGCGCCGAAGTCGTCCGCACGAGCCTCGACGCGCGCGGTGGCGCCATCGTCACTTCGACGCTGGATGAGGCGCTCGACCTGGCCAGCGATTTCGCTGCGGAGCACGCCTGCCTGCACCTCCGTGACGCGGCCCGCTACACCGACCGCATACGCAACGCCGGCTGCATCTTCACAGGCGCTTCGTCCGCCGAATCCATCGGCGACTACACGGCCGGCCCCAGCCACGTCATGCCCACCGGTGGTAGCGCGAGGTTCTCGTCGCCCATCGGCGTGCACGACTTCCTCAAAGTGACCAGCACCGTTAACCTCACCGCCGAGATCGCCCGAGACGTCGGCCCCGCTGGCGCCCAGATCGCGCGCGCCGAGGGGCTTGTTGGCCACGCCCGCGCCATCGAAGCCCGGCTCACGAGTGAGAAGGACGAACGATCATGAGTCAGGACGGACGCCGCTCCGCCCGCGGCCTCATACGGCCGCACCTCAACGACCTGCCGCCCTACGGCGCGATGGAGTCGGTAGCGGCCGTCGCGAAGGAGCTCGGCCTCGACGTCTCCGAGATTTCGAAGCTCGACGGCAACGAGAACCCGTACGGCGCCTCCCCCAAGGTGGCGGCCGCCCTCGGTGGCTTCTCGGACTTCCACCTCTACCCCGACGCCGGCCAGACCGTCGTCCGCGAGGCCGTCGGCCGCTACGTCGGCGTCGAGCCGGATCAGATCGTCCTCGGCAGCGGCTCTGACGAGATGCTGGGCATGGCGGCGACGCTCTTCCTCGATCCCGGCGACGCCCTCGTCAACGCACCGCCCACTTTCGGCATGTACGAGTTCCTCGCCAACATCCACAACGCGCGCCTCGTCACCGTGCCGCGGCGCGAGGACTTTGGGCTGGACCTGCCTGCCATGGAACGGGCGCTGGATGAAGGCGCCAAGCTCGTCTACCTCGCCTCGCCCAACAACCCGACGGGCAACACTGTGCAACCCGGCGAGATCGAGCGGCTCCTCGGCCACGACGCCGTAGTCGTCATCGACGAAGCCTACGCCGAATTCGCGGGCCAAAGCGCCGTTCCCCTGATGGCGGACCACGGCAACCTCATCGTCATCCGCACGTTCAGCAAGTGGGCCGGCCTCGCCGGGCTGCGCGCCGGA
The DNA here is from genome assembly GCA_022565075.1 of Chloroflexota bacterium. Taxonomy (GTDB): domain Bacteria; phylum Chloroflexota; class Dehalococcoidia; order SM23-28-2; family RBG-16-64-32; genus CF-162. The sequence goes on from JADFKG010000205.1 coordinate 1,853, forward strand.
TACGCCGTCGTGCCGCCGGACCTCGTCGAGATCGTCTGGCGCGCCAAGGTTCCGTACAACCTCAGCGTCGCCTCCGAGCAGGCGATCCTCGCCTCGCTCGAAGACACCGAAGCACTCCTCGAAAACGTCCGCCTCGTCGTCGAGGATCGCGAACGCCTGCGTGAGCGTCTCTC
>JADFKG010000082.1 GCA_022565075.1 Chloroflexota bacterium
CGGTCGCGGCGGACGAAGCGGAACGCGCGGAGTCTGAGGCCGAGGCGCTGTCAGCCTCCGCCGCGTTTCCCGCGTCGCTGCGGGACGACATGCTGGCGCTCAAGGGCCGCTGGTCGGAGCTGCTGAGCGGAATCGACCGCCTGAGGCGCAATCGTGACGAGGCCGCCGCCGCGATCTCTGACGACGAGAGGCTCGAGTACGAGACCCTGCGAGAAGGCGTCGGCGCCCTTACGGAGCAGCAGGTGCAGTCGCTCGAAGCGGTCGCCTTCGAGCCGGCCGCGCGCGGCGTCATCGCAGCGATCGGCGACGCGCTGCGGGCGACCGGGCGCTGGATCGCGCAGCTGGTGCGGCGCATCCTGGGCAGAGACGAGCCGCCCGCCTCTGAAGCCGCACCTTCCGTCTCCGCCGAGGAGGCGCGCGCGCTGCTCGACCGTCAGCGGCGTTATCTCTCGCTGCGGCCGCGCTCGGAGCTGGCGGGGCGGCTGACGACCGACGTTGCGGGCCAGGAGGCGGCGCTGGAGACGATCGAGGGACAGCTACGCAACCTGATGGCCGCGGCCGGCATCACGTCGTCCACCGTCGACGATGGCCTGCGGGCGTTCGAGGCCACCGCGCGAGATCACGCGCGCCACCAGTCCGCTCTCGCCACAGCAGCCGAGGCCAGCCGCCGCCGTGATGCGGCGCTCGCCGGCCGCACGATCGAGGAGACCGAGACCAGGCTGGCCGACTGCGAACACGCCCTCGGGGAGCTTCTCGCGAAGCGGCCCGACCTCGCTGATCTCGAGACCGACCGTTCGCTCGAACAGCTCGCGAAGGAGCGCGACCGCCTGCGGGACGAGCTGCAGGAGGCGCAGCTGGAGGAGCGCAGTCTGGAGCAGAAGGTGAACCTCGTGCTGGAACAGCACCGCCCGGCCTCGGAGCTGGAGGAAGAAGCTTCGCGCTGGCGGCGCGAGGTGGAACGGCTGGAGAAGGCGCGGGCCGCCGTAGTGCTGGCCCGCTCGCAGATCGAGGAGGCGATGGTGCAGGTCTACCGCGACTTCGCGCCCGCCGTTAACACCTTCCTCAGCGAAGGCATTGAGTACGTGACCGAAGGGCGGTACAGCCGGGCGCACGTCGACCCGTCATCGCTGCGCGTCTCGCTCCTCGTGCCGGAGACTGGCCAGGTGATCACCGATCCGCCCGTCAGCCACGGCACCCGCACGATGGTCTACGTGCTGATGCGCGTGGGCCTGGCGCAACACATGAGCGCTATCGGCGAGCCCGTGCCACTCGTGCTCGATGATCCGTTCGTCGACCTCGATTCGCGGCGCCTGCCGCGAATGATGCACTTCCTTCTGGGGCTGAGCGAGCGCATGCAGGTGCTCTTCTTCACAAAGGAAGCGTCGATCGTACGCTGGTTCGAGGAGAACGCCTCGGGCCCCGAGCACCGCGTTCACGAGCTGGCGGAAACGCGACTGTCGCGCTCGTCGCTGTAACATCCTCCACCACGGGCCGTCATTGCTAAATAGACACGGTTACACCGTATTGAGAGATGTTTATGAATCAGTCCGTTGCTACAGTTCAGTCTATCGATACCAGGACGGCATCCGTCCTGGGGGATCCGAACGTCTGGTCCAGCCAGCTGAGCGATGCCCTGGAATCGCTCGGATTCGCCGTCGAGGCCCGTGCGGAACTGATCGGCCTGTTCGAGTCAGCCCAGGCTTCCGTACCCGGCCTCGTGGTCATCGCCCAGGAGGAGCCGGACGCCGCTGTCCGCGCTGCGCGAGCCACGCGGGAGCTACACAAAGCGCCGATCATGGTCGTCATGCCGCGCGAGAGCGACCTCATCCCCTCGCTGGACGCCGGCGCCGACGACGCCGTGATCTCACGCGTCGACCCCGCCGTCTTCGCCGCCCGCGTTCGCGCGCTTCTGCGCCGCGTACAGCCGGGCCACCCCACAGCCAGTCGCACCGTCGTCCGCGACCTGGTGATCGACTTCGAGACGTATCAGGTGACCGTGGCCGATGAGCCCGTGCAGCTGACGCCGACGGAGTTCCGCCTCCTCGCCGTCCTCGCCCAGCAGTGTGGTCGCGTCGTCGACCCGCGTGCGCTGCTCTCCGCGGTGCACCAGCACGACTACAGCGAGCGAGACGCGCAGAACCTGGTGAAGGTCCACATTGCCAACCTGCGCCGCAAGCTGAAGGACAACAGCTCGAACCCGTACATTCTCTGTGTGCGTGGTTTCGGATATATGCTGGAGCGCCGAGGCCGCCTCCGCGACGACGACCCGCTGTCGCCGCTGATCGGCGAAGACTAGCGTCTTTACGCGACCTCAACCAATCCTGCACCGCGCCTCTACCTCTAAGGTGCCCCGGCGAGCGCCACCTCTGCTAGGTTGGTCTAAGCAACCAAACCGGAGGTACTCAAAATGGGACAGATTACAGCAATTGACTGCGGCGCATCTGAGATCTCAGTTGCTCACAGGCAGCGGTTCGCGCGCTACTTCCCCGGCCTCTTCGCCTACGTGCGGGCGATGTCCAACGGCTACGCAACCGGCGTCGACAAGGTCGTCACCGCGTTCGAGATAGCGCTGAGCGAGCCACACGCCGACGAGGACTCCTTCGTCCTTTCGCTGTTCACCAACGCCCGCCGGCTCTGCGGCGTCGACAGCACAGCGCACGATACGAGCGAGCGCGAGGTGCTCTCGCTGACTTTCGATGCTCATCTCACGCGCGAGCAGGTATCCGCTCTGCTGGAGATGCCCGTCGGCGCGGTGGTCTCGACTCTCCTGAGCGGCCTGCGCAGGCTGCAGACTTTGCGCGTTGCCACCGAGGCCGCCGGCGATGCGGCGCTCCACGGCTTCGCGGCCTGAGCGACGAGCGACTCTAGTACTTCGAGACGTTCAGGTCCTGGATCTTGCCCTCGACCAGGTAGACTACGCGCTCGCAGATGTTCGTCACTCGGTCGGCGATGCGCTCGAGGTTGTGAGCGACCCAGATCAGGTACGTAGCGCGCTGGATTGTGCCGCGCTCTTCGATCATGAACATCAATAGCTCGTGGTAGAGCTGGTCGTACAGTTCATCCACCTCGTCGTCGCGGTCGATAATGCGGCGGGCCAGCGCCGTGTCGCGCTGCTTGTAGGCATCGAGGGCCCCCTCCATCATCTCGATGGCGATCTGCGCCATGCGCGGGATGTCGATGTAAGGCTTGAGCGGCGCTTCGTCCGCCAGCATGAGGACGATCCTGGCGATCCCCTCGGCGTGGTCACCCATGCGCTCGAGGTCGACTGTTATGTGCAGCACGGCGATGATCGTGCGCAGGTCGCTGGCCAGAGGCGCCTGCAGCGAGATCAGCTCGATGCACTTGTCTTCGGCTTCGTAGCGCTTGTTGTTGATCTCGACGTCGTTAGCGATGACGCGGCGGGCCTGCTCCACGTTCCTCGTCTTCAGCGCTTCGACGCCTTGTAAGATCGCTTCCTGTACCATGCCGGCCATCACCAGCATGTCCTCCTGCACTTCGGCGAGCTGCTTCTCGAAGACCAAGCGAGTCATCGGTTAGCCGAACCTTCCCGTGATGTAGTCTTCCGTCCGCTGTTCACGGGGTTGGGTGAAGATCTCGTTCGTCGGGCCGTATTCGATCAGTGTGCCGTTAAGACCGTGCTCCTGCGCCAGCAGGAAGGCTGTGTAGTCGGACACGCGGGCCGCCTGTTGCATGTTGTGGGTGACGATGATGATCGTGTACTCCTTGACCAGCTCGCGGATCAGGTCCTCGATCTTGAGCGTGGCGATCGGGTCCAGAGCGGAGCACGGCTCGTCCATCAGGATGACGTCCGGCTGCACGGCCAGCGCCCGCGCGATGCAGAGCCGCTGCTGCTGCCCGCCGGAGAGCTCCAGGCCGGACATCTTGAGGTCGTTCTTCACCTCGTCCCAGAGCGCCGCCTGCTTCAGGGCGCGCTCGGCGATTTCGCGGCTACTACCCTCGATGCCGTTGACCTTGGCCCCGAAGACGACGTTGTCCTGGATCGATTTAGGGAACGGGTTCGGCTTCTGGAACACCATGCCGATGCGCCGCCTCACCTCGACCGGGTCGACACTCTTGGCGTAGATGTCGGCGCCGTGATACTCGACCGTTCCCTCGACGCGCGCCGACGGGATCAGGTCGTTCATGCGATTGAGGCAGCGCAGCAACGAACTCTTGCCGCAGCCCGACGGGCCGATCAGCGCCGTCACGCGGTTGACGGGGATGTCCAGGGTGATACCGGAGATGGCGTGCTTGGCGCCGTACCAGAGGCCGACGTCCTGCAGTCGGAAGACCGCATCCTCGGGCGGCTGACGGATGGGGTCTTCCGACTGGACTCTTTCGGCTGCAGTTGCATCAGGCGTCAAGATTCTCCTGGGGCGCTCCGGTCTCGGGATGGTCACGCCCTGCCGGAGCTCCGCCGTCAATTCTCTCATCGTAGGCCTCACTTTTCCACTTAGTTCCGCCGGAAGCGCTCCCGGATGACCGCCGCCAGCAGGTTGAGCGCCATGACGCCCACCATCAGGACGATGATCGCTGCCGCCGCGTTCGCCTGGAACTCGCGCCGCGAATCGATCGACCAGGCGTAGATCTGGATCGGGATGACCGTGAAGGATTCGTTCAGGCCGGCCAGGAATGCGGCCGGGTCCGCGAAGTCGACAAGATTTGGGCCGGGATCGAAGCGGATGAACGTGAAGCCGCCGATCATGAGCAGGGCAGCGGTTTCGCCGATGGCGCGCGAGATCGACAGGATCGTGCCGGTCATGATTCCCGGTATCGCGTTGGGCAGGACGTTGTACCGCACGGCCTGCCAGCGCGTGGCGCCCAGAGCCAGGGCCCCGTCGCGCAGGCTGGGCGGCACCTGCCGGATCGCCTCCTGCGAGGCGATCACCGTCATCGGGATGATCATCAGCGCCAGCGTGAAGCCACCGGCCAGAAGGCTGCGGTCCATGCCGGCGAAGCGGACGAAGATCGTGAGGCCGAGGATGCCGTAGATGATGCTGGGCACACCGGCCAGGTTAGCCAGGTTTATCTTGACGATCGTCATCAGCCGGTTGCGGGGCGCGAACTCCTCAATCCAGATCGCTGTGCCGATGGCGATCGGGATGGAGGTGAAGATGGTGATCAGCATCAGCCAGAACGTGCCGAACATGGCCGGCCGCAGACCAGCCTTCTCGGCGAAGCGCGATGGATAGTTCGTCAGGAAGTCGAGGCTCAGACGAGAGGCCCCGGTGACGATCGTCTCGTAGCCGAGAAAGAGGAGAATGCTGACGCCGAGGACTGTCGCCCCCAGAAAGAAGTACCGCGACGCCCGCGACACGAGCTGACGACGCGCGACGGCGCCCCCTGCCCGCAGGCGGATCGATTGGTTGGCCACTATTCGTACTCCTCGCGGAAGCGGCGAACGAAGAAGTGGGCGGCGACGTTGAACGCCAGCGTGATCAGAAACAGCATCATGCCGACCGCGAACAACGACTGATAGTCGACGGTGCCACGCGCAGCGTCGCCGAGGCCCACTTGTAACATGAAGCCGGTCATCGTCTGGACGCCCTCGAACGGATTAACCGTGAGCTGCGGCGTCGAGCCGGCGGCGATCGCCACGATCATCGTCTCACCGACGACGCGCGCGATCGCCAGCAGGATGGCGGCGATGATCCCCGTCAGCGCAGCCGGGAAGACGACGCGAATCGTTACTTCAAGCCGCGTCGCGCCCAGACCGTAAGCCGCCTCCCGCAGGTCGCGCGGGACGCTCGCCATCGCGTCTTCAGAGATCGAAGCGATCGTCGGCAGGATCATCACGGCGAGCATGATGCTGGCCGAAAGAGCGTTGAAGACGTTGACCTGGTCCGCGCCGAACACCGGCCGCAGCAGGTCCGGCGTGATGAAGGTGAGCGCAAAGTACGCGTAAACGACCGTCGGCACGCCGGCCAGCGCCTCGAGTATCGGCTTCAGCACCTTGCGCGTGTTCGGGTGGGCGTACTCGCTGAGGTAGACAGCCGTCGCCAGGCCGATCGGCACGGCGAAGACGAGCGCCCAGAAGGTGACGAGCAACGTCCCGGCCACCAGCTCCCAGATGCCGAACGAGATCGGCTCGAACAGCGGCTGCCACTCCGTCTCCAGGAAGAACTCCTTGAACGAGACTTGCTCGAAGAAGGTGGCAGACTCGCGCACGAGCACGCCGACGATCAGGACCGTCGTGACGAGCGAGACGGCCGCGCAGAGGGTGAGGACGAAGAGGATGACGGACTCGCCCGGTCGGCTGAACTGGCGCTTCTTCAGCGCCTCGTTCATGTCGCCGGGATCAGCAACCGTCATGGCAGAAACGGCGCGATCTTGTCCTTCTGGGCCTGCAGGATGTCAGCCGGCAGCGAGACGTAGCCGACTTCCGCCACCAGGACGGTCGCGTTGTCCAGATAGAACTCGACGAAGCGGAGGACCGGGTTCTCGGGATGCTCGGCAAGGAACAACTCACGGGTGTAGATGAACAGCGGACGGCTGAGGGGATAGCTGCCGTCCAGGGCTGACTCGAACGACGGGGCGATGCAGCCTTCGCCGGCGTCGATGGAGACGGCCTTCAGCGACTGGCCGGCGTCCTGGAAGTAGGCGAAGCCGAAGTAACCGATCGAATCGTTATCCCCGCCGATACCCTGCGCCAGGACGTTGTCGTCCTCAGACGCCGTACCGTCGCCACGGTGAAAAGCTGCCTCGTCCACGTCCTTGATGATCGTTTCGACGAAGTAATCGAACGTTCCGGAGTCCGTGCCCGGGAAGTAGAGGGCGATCGACCGGTCGGAAAAGTTCGCGTCGACTTCGCTCCAGTTGTCTGCGCCGTCAGTGCGGAAGATCTCGTGCAGCTGTTCGATCGTGAGGCAGTCGACGAAGTCGTTATCGGGGTGGACCATCACTGTCAACGCATCGAGAGCGACCTCAATCTCGAGGATGTCGTCGATGCCGTTCTGGGCGCAGGCGTCGATCTCATCCTGCCTGATGGGGCGCGAGGCGTCGCTGATCTGCGTCTCGCCGGCGCAGAAGGCCTCGAAGCCGCCACCGGTTCCGGAGAAACCGACGTTGACGCGGACGTCTCCCGCGACGGCGTCGAACTCTTCGGCGACGGCCGCCGTGATCGGGTAGACCGTGGAGGAGCCGTCGATGTCGATCTCGCCGCCCTCGCCACTGTCATCGCAGGCAACAGCAGCCAGCGCCGCAAGCGCCAGGAGAAGAACAACCGCAGGCGCAGAAACACGGGAAGGCCGCAGCAGGCGTTCTACCTCCCTCATTTTCACCACGACTCAAGCGTAGGAGGCCGCACTCCCAGGGTCTCTTAACGGGGTGTTAACGGCGTTTAACGCGCCGTAAAATCTGCCTCCTGCCAGACCCTCCGCCTGGCGCTACTAGACCTTCCACCACTCTGCCGTGGGGACGTCGGCCGTGCGCGTTTGACTCAAGGCCTAGCAGCCCTATAATCCACTCAGTCCGACAGTGAGCCATAGCAGACAAGGAGGCAGTCCATGCCCCGACTCTTTCGAACCGTTCTGACCCTGTGCATCGTTGCGCTGGCCGCAGCGTTCGTGTTCGCCGCCTGCAACGACGATGACGACGGTGGTGACGACAACGGAGGCGGTGTCTCCGGTGTTCCGGAGCTGGAGGACGGCGTCCTTAACGTCGGATCCGACATCGCCTACGCGCCGTTCGAGTTCTACGAGGAAGGCACTACCACGCCCGATGGTCTCGACATAGACCTGGCCGAGGCGATCGCCGCCCAGCTTGGCGTCGAGATCGAGTTCCTGAACATCGGCTTCGACGGGATCATCCCGTCACTGGACGTCGGAGACTTCGACGTCCTGATATCGGCGATGACGATCACCGACGAGCGATCGGAAGTGATCGACTTCGTGCCGTACATCACAGTGGGAACTGGCATCGTCGTCCCCGCCGGCAATCCGGACGGGATCACCGGCGTCGCGGACCTGTGCGGCAAGACTGTGGCGGTGCAGATCGGCACGATCCAGGTAGACATCCTGGAGGCGCAGAACGCCTCGTGCGCCGAAGAGATCAACATCGTGATCTTCGACACGAACCCAGTGGCGGTCGAGGACGTGCGCACCGGCGGCAGCGACGCCAACTTCTCCGACTTCCCGGTGGCTGCGGAGGACGCGGCGCTGTCAGACGGAACCCTCGAAGTGGTGGACACGCAGATCGACCCGGAGCCGTACGGACTCGGCGTTCGCAAGACGTCGTCCGAGCTGAAGACCGCCCTCGCCGACGCGCTACAGGCGATCATCGACAATGGGATTTACGCTGGCATCCTGGCCGACTGGGGCCTGGAAGCGGTGGCTCTGCAGTAAGCCTCAGCCAGTACTCAAAGCGATTACGACCCCCGCTCGGCTACTGCCTGGCGGGGGTCGTCGCGTTGTGCGAAAGTGCGACTGATGATTCCAGACCTCGCAATCCGCTACGACTTCGGCAAGGTATGGGACTTCCTGTTCAGTCCGATCATCCTGGAAGCCCTCTGGGTGACGCTGCAGATTTCCGTTCTGGCGATGGTCTTGGGCATCATTCTGGGAGTGGTGTTGGCGGTCATGCGGGTGTCGAAGAACCCGTTCGCCTCAACACTGGCGGGAATCTACGTTTGGTTCTGGCGGGGCACGCCGGTGATCCTGCAGCTGCTGCTGTTCTTCTTCGGGCTCAGGGGGCTGATCGATGAGGACATCTTCCGGGACAACTGGACGAGATTTCGAGCCAGCGTCATCATATTCGCGCTCAACGAAGCAGCGTACATGGCAGAGATCGCTCGGGCGGGAATCCTCTCGGTGGAGACCGGGCAGATGGACGCCGCCAAGAGCCTGGGGATGACCAACCTGCAGGCGATGCGACGAATCATCTTGCCCCAGGCGTTGCGAGTGATGGTACCGCCAACCGGGAACGAATTCATCGCGATCCTGAAGAACACGTCGGTGCTATTTGTCATCGGCATCGTCGAACTGACAAACGCGGCCCGCATCCAGGCGGCGAGCAGCCTCAGAGTGATGGAGCTGTACACGGTTGCGGCGTTCTGGTACCTGGTGGTGGTAACCGTGTTCAGCATCGGGCAAGCGGAACTGGAGCGGATACTGGCGGCCGGCGAACGAGACCAGCCGGAGACGTTGTTCTCGCGGGTGATCGGCGTGATGGGCGGGAGGCGCGAATGATGGAGCCGATGGTGCGGATCGAGGACGTGCACAAGCGGTTCGGGAAGCTCGAAGTCCTGCGCGGAACGACGATGCAGGTGGGGCGTGGCGAAGTGGTCGTGCT
>JADFKG010000083.1 GCA_022565075.1 Chloroflexota bacterium
TATCCACGACAGCGGAACCCATCTCTATAGCCTTATTAACGACGTTCTCGACGTTTCCAAGATCGAATTCGGCAAGCTAGAACTCGACCTCGCCGAGATCGACATTCACGAAACGATGACCCGTTGCGTCCGGCTTGTTGCCGACCGCGCCGAGAACGGACAGGTGAAGATTTCCGTTGTGGCGCCTAAGGGCCTACCCCTGTTTATTGCCGACGATCGCAAGCTCCTGCAGATCGTCCTTAACCTGCTGTCCAACGCCGTCAAATTCACCCCCGAGGGCGGCGCCGTGACCTTGACCGCCGCGGGGGATGACCACGGCGGGCTGATAATCAGCGTCGAGGATACCGGCATCGGCATCGCGGCGGAGGATATGGAGACCGTCATGGAGCCGTTCGGTCAGGTCGACAGCAGCCTGGCGCGCCGCTACGAAGGCACCGGACTCGGCATGTCGCTGTCTAAATCCCTGGTCGAACTCCACGGCGGCAGCCTCGACATCGAAAGCGAAGTCGGTGTGGGAACGAAAGTCACCGTTCGTCTGCCGGCAAAAAAACAGCCCCGGACTTAAAATCTCACACCGCGTCTAAATTTTTTTGGCGGCATTAATCCCACTTTAACCATCAGCGGGTAAGGATGGCTTAAGGTTAATGCTCCTGGGAGATTTGATCATGTCTTTGTCACTGCGGCATATGGATGCGCTGATCGACGTTCTCGAAAATAAACTCAGCGATATGCTTGTTTGGGACGGTGAAGACCGCAAGGAAATCGCCATTCTCACCGGCTGCCTCGATGAGTTGAACACCATGAAGGGCAACGTCGACAACGTCCTGTCATTCAACAAGCGTCATTCGTCCGGCGCCACCGTCGCCTAATTCCGTCTGCCGGACTGGTCAGACAGCCGCCGCATGACGCGGCGCGGTTTGATCGACGCCCGCCAACCGGTGATCGAACGCCGCGCAAACCACGCGCAGCAACAGCCGCGCGCCGCTGGACACCTTGATATGGCCGCCCTCGCGCGTGATCGCGCCACAGGCTTCAAGCGGCGCCAGTTCGGCCAGGGCATCCTCCAGCCCGGCGCAGCCGCCCTCAATAGCATCTAAATCCACTTCCATCTGGCACATCAAAAGCTCGATGATGCGCCGCCGCCGACCGAGACTTCCGGCGCCATGACGCCCGTCGGCACGAAGGACGCGACACCGACGCGGTCTTCGATCACCGGTCCCGGTTCGGGCGCGCCCGCGCCTGCCGACCCGACGCTGGACGAGGAGCTGACAGAGATAACGTCCGGCAGCCTGCTGACGCCGATTCCGCCGGGCACCGTTATTCAGCTCGATCCGCTCGGTATCGCGGGTGTGGACACGGGGCGCACGCCTTCGTGCGACAACTTTGCCTTCGACTTCACCTGGCAGGTGCAGAGCCCCTATCCACCGGACGGTGTCAACCTTGTCTGGCAGTTCATCCGCGACGGCGATGTGATTGAGGTCGCTGCCGGTCCCGCCGGCGAACAGACCATCGGCTGCGGGCTATTGGAGGCCGAGAACCGCGGCTCGGGGCCGATCACCGTGGCGATCCGCTATCGCGTCGGCGCGATCGAGTAGATCAGGGCGCAGGCAGCGCAACGCTGGTGAAGCCTTCCCACTCGACCCACCAGTCGTAGAAGTCGGGCACGAGTTCAGTGTTCGCTCCGGAGAACCTCGTGATCGCCCATTCGCCGCCGCGCTCGGCGATCTCCAGCGACATCGCCATACCTTCAAACGGCTCCAGGTCTCCGAGGCTGCCCAGACCGGCGATAAGCACGTCGGCCACGTCCGGCGACTGATCGTCGCCGAGCGACATCTGACCGATCGCGTACATCCTTGCGTCTTCGGCGTCGGGGCCCGTTAGCCGGTCGCTGATCGCCGCTTCGTAGGTGGCCTCCGTCCAGTAACCACCTTCGGACTGCCAGAAGCCGTAGCTGATGGCAGGCAGGGTGTGGCCGGGCGCGCCATAGCACTCCTCTGGTTCGGCGGGGAAGCCGCTGGTGCTCTGGCACTCGTACGCGGCGAAATGCGTGTGATCGATCACGAACTGCACGTCGTTGGCTTCGATGGCGTCCTCAAGGTCGCTCAAGAACGCGAGCAGCCCAGGCGCATCCAGTATCTCCTGGAGTCGCTCATCGGTGGGAGATACGGCAGTCGCAGCCGGAGTTGGGCTGGGCGTAACGAGCTCAGACGTGGGAGTCGTGGCCGCGGGCGTTCCGGGCCCGTCGGCGTCATCTCCACAGCCGAACGCGACTACTGCGGTCGCCACGACTGCGGCGAGTGTCACGCTGCGTAGTGAGACGACGATCACGGACGGAACAACGCTGGGGTCCTCAGACGGTTACGCTGCGGGCTCGCCTCGCTTCGGCCTTGCGCTTGCGCAAAAAGAGAGGGGCGAGCCGGCGTGGCTCGCCCCTCTCACACAGCGATGACTTGGTTAGAGGGTGTCGAGCGGGGTCATGTGCGGCGCGGCGGTTGCCCCGACTGCCCCGACTGCGTGATGCCCGCTCCTGCCGGTCTCGACGACGCGCGTACCGAACTCTTCCTGTTCGTCGCGGAAGCCGTCCGGGTTGCGGCGCACCATCCGAATGAAGGCCTCGACTGTGACCGGGTCGAACTGGCTGCCGGCGTGGCGCATTATCTCTTCCAGTGCGTCATCCTGACTCATCGCCTCGCGGTAGGGCCGTCTGGAGGTCATGGCGTCGTAGGCGTCGACGACAGCGAAGACGCGTGCACCGAGCACGATCTCGTTGCCGCGCAGGCCGCGGGGATAGCCGCCGCCGCCGTAGTACTCGTGGTGGGAATAGACGATCTCGGCCGCGTCGCGCAGGAAGTCCACGCCGTTGAGGATCTTGTAGCCGAGTTCGGAATGCCGTCGCATCTCCTGCCATTCGTCGGCTTCCAACGCCTCTTCCTTGAAGAGGATGCTGTCTGTGACGCCGATCTTGCCGATGTCGTGCAGCGCCGCCGCGTACTCGATCTGCAGCACCTCGTCCTCGCTGAGCTTCATCTCACGCGCGACGAAGGCGGACATCCGGGCCACGCGGCGGGCGTGACGGTGCGTCATCGTGTCGCGGATTTCGAGCGCGCTGGAGAGGACGTCGACGACCGCGGCGACGAGGCGCCCTTCGTCCTTACCGTTGCGATTGGCGTGCTTGAAGCCCTTGCGCTCAAGCTTGTTCGCGTAGAGCTTGGCGTCGGCCCAGTGAATGATCTCGTCCAGCGTCTCGCCGCCCCACGGGTAGCCACCGGTGCCGACCGAGACGCCGAGGAAGATGCTGGCGTTCGCCGTCTCCTTGACGGGCGTCTTGGCCAGCTCGTCCCAGATCCGCCAGGCGATCTTGTCCGCCTCCTTGCGGTCGGCGCCGGGCAGGATGACGGCGAACTCGTCCCCGCCGATGCGGGCCGTAACGTTCTTCTCGCCGACCTCGCGGTTGAGCACGCGTCCAAATGAGCGCAGGACCTGGTCGCCCACCTGGTGGCCGAACTCGTCGTTGATGAGCTTCAGGTCATCGACATCGAGCATCAGGATCGAGAGAGGCTTCTTCAAGCGCTGGGCGGTCTTCAGCTCCTCGTGCATCCGCTCGTAGAAGAAGCGGCGGTTCTGGAGTTCGGTCAGTTCGTCGCGGCCGGCCACCTCCTGCATCTCGGCCTGGCGCTCCCGCCAGACGGCCTCGGTGCGCTCGCGCTCGATCCGTGCCTGGATGAGTGCGAGCATGGCCTGGACGGAGATGGCAAGACCGACGACGGCGCCGATAGCCATCGCTGGAGCCAGTGGATCGCCCTCTAGCCAGAAGTGTGCCGCCACAACACCGGCGATCGCCGCAGCGGAGACGATGAAGACGAATATCCTGAAGAAGATGAGCGAGCGAGGGCGCCCCTGGCCCAGCTCATCGTCCGGATCGCTAACGATATCTGCCACTAAAGACCCCTGTTCTATTGCGGTGCCCCCCGGCACGCCTGCTTTGGGCGCTCTCATCGCCCTTAGTTGATTAGACGACACGAGCCCACGTGCGTTATAGCGTTTGGAGGCGGCTACTTGACGTTTTACCGAGCGTTAACGAAAGCGCTGGAACCCGAATCGCCGGAAGTGCGTGGGTGTGGCACTAAAACTCTTGTTCTAAATCGGTGCGGCACTTACAATAATCCGCTGAGCCGGAGCAGGTTCACCGGCCCCTGGAAGGATCCAAAATGCCCCTTGACGCCATAGTCGTTCGCGGCGCGCGTGAGCACAATCTCAAGAACATCGACGTTCACATCCCGCGCGACAAGCTCGTCGTGCTGACGGGCGTCTCCGGCTCCGGCAAGTCGTCGCTCGCCTTCGACACGATCTACGCGGAGGGGCAGCGGCGCTACGTCGAATCGCTCTCCGCCTACGCCCGGCAGTTCCTGGGTCTGATGGAGAAGCCGGATGTCGACCACATTGACGGCCTCTCGCCGGCGATCTCGATCGACCAGAAGGGCGCCTCCCGCAACCCGCGGTCGACGGTCGCCACGCAGACGGAGATATACGACTACCTCCGGCTCCTGTACGCACGCGCCGGGCGCCCGCACTGCCCCGAGTGCGGCAGGCCGATCGAAAAGCAGACTGTGCAGCAGATCGTCGACTCCGTCCTCGACGTCCCGGCGGGCCGGCGTCTGATGATCCTGGCGCCGGTGGTGAAGGACCGCAAGGGCGAGTACCAGAAGGTGTTCGAGGACGCCCGCAAGGCCGGGTTCGTGCGTGTGCGCGTCGACGGCCAGGTGCGCGACCTCGACGAGGAGATCAAGCTCACAAAAAACAAGCGCCACACGATCGAGGTCGTGGTGGACCGCCTCGTCGCCGCCGCGCCCGGCGACGGCGACGACGGGCAGGACGCAGACTCGCAGCGGGCGCGCGTCTCAGACTCGGTGGAGACGGCGCTGCGCCTGGGCGGCGGTACGGTCATGGTGCAGCTGCTGGAGGACAAGAAATCGAAGGTGAAGGCGGAGGAGCGGCTGTATTCCGAGCAGTTCGCCTGCGTCTCCTGCGGCCTCTCTTTCGGCGAACTGGAGCCGCGCAACTTCAGCTTCAACAGCCCGCACGGCGCCTGCCGAGAGTGCACCGGCCTGGGCATGAAGATGGAGATGGACCCGACGCTCGTCGTCCAGAACAAGAGCCTATCGATCGCCGAAGGCGCGATCGTCCCCTGGTCACGGACTTCTTCTGTCTCGACGTGGTACATGCGCATGGTCAACGCCCTGGCCGACAAACACGGCTTCGACCTGAACACGCCGGTCAAGAAGATGAAGCCCGAGCACCTGGAGCTGGTCCTCTACGGTGACGACAGCGAGATCACGCTGCAGTACACCGGCCACGGGGGCGAAAAGCACAAGTGGAAGACGACCTTCGAGGGCGTGATCCCCAACCTCTCGCGCCGCTACAAGGAGACCGACTCCGACTACGTCCGCACCGAGATCGCGCGGTACATGGCGGAGGTGCCGTGCACAGCCTGCCAGGGCGCGCGGCTCAAGCCGGAGTCGCTGGCCGTGACGGTGGACGGGCGGAACATCTCGGACGTGTCGCGGCTCTCGATCGGCCAGGCGCTGGTTTGGGCCACGAAGCTTCGTGCCGAGAAATCGCCGCTGACGAAGCGCGAACGGACGATCGCGAACCAGATCCTGAAGGAGATCCACGGGCGGCTGAAGTTCCTGAGCGACGTTGGCGTCGACTACCTGACGCTTGACCGGCGCACCCGGACGCTGGCCGGCGGCGAGGCGCAGCGCATCCGCCTGGCGACGCAGATCGGCTCCTCGCTCATGGGTGTGCTCTACGTCTGTGACGAGCCGTCGATCGGCCTCCACCCGGCGGATGACGAGCGCCTGATCGCGACGCTGAAGCGCTTGCGCGACCTCGGCAACACCGTCCTCATCGTCGAGCACGATGAGGCGATGATGCGCGCCGCGGACTGGATCATCGACCTCGGCCCGGGCGCGGGCGCTGCCGGCGGCCACGTCGTCGCGGAAGGCCAGCTGGCCGAGATTCTTGCGTGCGAGGCATCCTCCACCGGCGCCTACCTCAGCGGCCGTAAGAAGATCGAGGTTCCGGCGCAGCGGCGGCCCGGCAACGGCAAGGCCGTCGTCGTCGAGGGCGCGCGCGAGAACAACCTCAAAGACATCGATGTGCGCATTCCGCTCGGCATGTTCGTCTGCGTGACGGGCGTCTCGGGGTCGGGGAAGTCGACGCTCGTGACGGACATCATCTCGCGCAAGGCTGCGCAGATCCTCTACAAGGCGCGCGAGCGACCCGGCGAGGCCGACGCTATCACTGGCCTCGAGTACCTGGACAAGGTCGTGATCATTGACCAGTCGCCGATCGGCCGCACGCCGCGCTCCAACCCGGCGACCTACACCGGGATGTTCACGCCGATCCGCGAGCTGTTTGCCTCCGTGCCGGAGTCTCGGCTGCGGGGCTACAAGGCGGGTCGCTTCTCGTTCAACGTGAAGGGCGGCCGCTGCGAGGCCTGCACGGGCGATGGCTACATCCAGATCGAGATGCAGTTCCTGCCGGACGTCGAGGTGCCGTGCGAGGTTTGCCACGGCGCGCGCTACAACCGCGAGGCGCTGGAGATCCTCTTCCGCGGCAAGAACATCGCCGAGGTGCTGGACATGACGGTCGCCGAGGGAGTGGAGTTCTTCGAGGCGTTCTCGCGGGTGCGCACGAAGCTGGCGACTCTGAACGACGTTGGCCTGGGCTACATCAAGCTGGGCCAGCCGGCGACGACGATCTCCGGCGGTGAGGCGCAACGGGTCAAGCTGGCGACGGAGCTGTCGCGCCGGGCGACGGGCCGCACTCTGTACATCCTCGACGAGCCGACGACGGGTCTCTCGTTCGAGGACGTGAACATGCTGATGGGCGTCCTCCATCGGCTCGTCGACTCGGGCAACACGGTTCTGGTGATCGAGCACCACATCGACGTCATCAAGCAGGCGGACCACATCATCGACCTCGGCCCGGCGGGAGGCGACGGCGGCGGCGAGATCGTCGCCGAGGGGACGCCGGAACAGGTGGCCCGCGCCCCCCGCAGCGCCACCGGCAGATACCTCCGCCCGAAGCTGGACATGGGGAACGGCCGCAAGAAGCCACGCAAGCGCGAAAAGGTGACGGCGAAGTAGCCCCCGGAACTTAGAGGAGGAAGTGGCGCTGCGCTCGCTCAGGCAAGTGGCACGGGCGCGGTCGTCGGCTGTACCATGCGTGTGCCATGACCACGTTCACCGTGCGGCTGCCGCAGCATCAGGCGCGCTTGGTGGCGCTGGCGGTGAGCTATCACCTCTCACGGCCCGGCTCGGAGATCGACCCCGACTCGATGCGCGAGTACACGCACGGGCTGGCCGAGGTGCTGCCGCTGATCGACGCGCAGATCGAGGAAGAGGTGGCGACACTCGACCTTAGCGCGACGCAGGCGGTGCTACTTTCGACGGCGTTTTCATCGGTGCTGAGCGAGCTCAAGATGTACTCGCTGTTCGACAGCATGGCGGCGGGCAGCTCGCGGCCGCGTTCGACGGCGGCGGGCTTCGACGACCGGTTGCGCCGGCTCTTCCCGGAGATCGCTGGCGACCCGGCCTACGCGATGGTGCTCGCCGAGGACCTGACGATGCTGCGCCGCGAGCTGCCGTCCCAGCGGGCGCGCGAGGTGCTGGCGGAGCAGCGAGCGGCGGCGGAGGAGGCGAAGAAGAGGCGGGGCAGGTGGTGGCAAGTCTGGCGCCGCTGAGTGCGGAACGTACCTTGACCCTGCTGGGCGGCCACGATAAAGTTTATTCGGTAGGCAATCATCGCTTTACACCCGAAATCGTATCTGAACCGACCGCCTGGAGAGAACCGCAATGACCTACACGATTACTGACCCCTGCATCGACACCAAGGACAAGTCCTGCGTCGAGGTCTGTCCTGTCGACTGCATTCACGAAGATGAGTCCGCCGACGACCGCATTCTCTACATCGACCCGGAAGAGTGTATCGACTGTGGCGCTTGCGAGCCTGTCTGTCCGGTGACCGCGATCTTCGCCGAGGACGACGTGCCGGAGGCGCAGCAGGAGTACACGCCGCTCAACGCCCAGTGGTTCAAGGACCCGGAGGCCGTGCGTGCCCGGATCAACGAACTGAAGCCGCCTGCCTAGACGGCGCACCACAGGAGAGACACCAGAAGGCGGCCCGCGTGGCCGCCTTTTCGCTTGTCAGGCCCAGTCTGGCGGTGGTCGCCAGTCCTCCCACGGCCGGTCATACGGCGGCCTGCGCGCGAGCAGCCACTCGATCGCCTGCTCGCCCTCCGCGCGGAACTCGGCCGCCTGCTCGGGCGTGAACAGCCCAGCAGACTTCGTCCGTGAAGCCGAGCCGGTGATAGAGATCGATCGGTGTGTCGGCGTCGTGGCGTGGGTGGCGCATATCGCGCTCCATGTACGCGGCGGGCGGAGCTAAACGGCTGGCAGCTTCTCGCGGAGGACGTCCGGCAGCTTGGCGACCGGGACGCGCTCCTGGGCCATCGTGTCTCGGTCGCGGATGGTGACGGCGTCGTCGTCGAGGGTGTCGAAGTCGACGGTCACGCAGTAAGGCGTGCCGATCTCGTCCTGGCGGCGGTAGCGGCGGCCGATGCTCTGCGCGTCGTCGAACTGCGTCATGAAGTGCGGGCGCAGGATCTCGTGCACGCGCTGCGCCGTCGGCACCAGCTTCTCGTTGCGGGAGAGCGGCAAGACCGCGACCTTGATCGGCGCTAGATGCGGCTTGAGGCGCAGGACGGTACGTTTCTCGCCCTTCACCTCCTCCTCGGCGTAGGAGTCGATGAGGATGGTGAGGAAGCAGCGGTCGACGCCCATCGCCGGCTCGATGACGTAGGGGATAACGTTCTCGCCGCTGGGCTCGTCGAAGTAGCGGAGCGATTTGCCGGAGTGCTCCTCGTGCTGCTTGAGGTCGAAGTCGGTGCGGTTGGCGATACCCTCGATCTCGGCGAAGCCGGCGAACGGGAAGTCGTACTCGATGTCGACGGTGCGCTTCGAGTAGTGCGAGAGCTCCTCTTTGGGGTGCTCGCGCAGCTTGAGGTTCTCCTTGCGCACGCCGAGGTCGTCCGTCCACCAGCTCATGCGGGTCTCGATCCAGCGGTCGTGCCACTCCTCGTCCGTGCCGGGCATGACGAAGAACTCCATCTCCATCTGCTCGAACTCACGGTCGCGGAAGATGAAGTTGCCGGGCGTGATCTCGTTGCGGAACGAGCGGCCGATCTGGGCGATGCCGAA
>JADFKG010000084.1 GCA_022565075.1 Chloroflexota bacterium
ACCTCGACTGCGACGGCGATGCGGACAGCACAGATGCGCTGCTGCTCCTGCGCTGGCTCGCGGGCCTCATCGAGCCGCCATGTCTGCCGGCGTGAGGGGCCCACTAGCGAGTCCTGTCCACTAGCCACTAACCACTGATACCATCGCCCCGTGAAGCTCGTCACCGTCGCCGAGATGATGCGCCTGGAGGCCGAGTCGGGCGTCCCCGTGCCCCAGCTGATGGAGAAGGCCGGCCTCGCCGTCGCCCAGGAGGCCTGGCTCGCCCTCGGCGAGATCGCCGAGCGGCGCCTCCTCGTCCTTTGCGGCCCCGGCAACAACGGCGGCGACGGCCTCGTCGCCGCCCGCTGCCTCAAGGAGTGGGCCGCCGACGTCATCGTCTTCCTCCTCAAGCCGCGCCCCGGCGATGACACGAACCACGCCGCGCTCGTCGAGCGCGAGATCCCGATCATCACGGCCGGGGAGGACGGCTGGGAGAAGAGTCTAGCCGACGCCCTCGGTGGCGCAGAGCTCGTCATCGACGCCCTCCTCGGCACCGGCCGCGCCCGGCCCATCGAAGGCGACCTCGCGACCGTCCTCGCACAGCTCAAGGGGGCCCGCGAACGCCGCCTGCCACCCCGCTTGCTGGCAGTCGATCTTCCCAGCGGCCTCGACGCCGATACCGGCGCAGTGGACCCGCTCACCGTTGCCGCCGACGCCACGATCGCACTCGCGTTCGCCAAGGTCGGCCTGCACCTCCTCCCCGGCGCTCGCTATGCCGGCGAGGTCGAGGTCGTCGACATCGGCGTGCCGGCGGAGCTGGCGTCCTCCGTTCAGACCGAGCTGATCACCCGCCGCTGGGCGCAGGATCACCTGCCGGAGCGCCCTGACGACGCTCACAAGGGCACGTTCGGCAGCGCGCTCATCGTCGCCGGCTCGCCCCGCTACACGGGCGCCGCCTATCTCGCCTGCATGGGCGCGATGCGATCCGGCGCCGGCCTCGTCACGCTCGCCTGCGCCAGCGCCATCCACCCCATCCTCGCCGCCAAACTCAGCGAGACCACGTTCGAGCCGCTGGACGGTACCGGCGGCGAGCTGTCCGGCCAGGACGTCCACTCCGTCCTCCGTGCGCTGTCCGCCCGCGACTACGACTGCCTGCTCATCGGCCCTGGTCTATCGCAGAGCGGATACGTCCAGGCCTTCGTCCACGCTCTCCTGCCGAAGCTCGGCGGCGACCAGGAAGCGGGCTCCGAGCGCTTGCTGCGAGCCACCGTCATCGACGCCGACGGCCTCAACAACCTGGCCCGCATCGACGATTGGCCGGCGCTGATCAACCCCCCGGCCGTCCTCACCCCGCACCCGGGCGAGATGGCCCGCCTGACCGGCCTCTCCGTCGCCGAAGTGCAGGCCGACCGTCTGGGCACGGCCCGCAAGTTCGCCGCCGAATGGGGCCTGAACGTGCTCCTCAAGGGCGCGCCCAGCATCGTCGCCGCAGCGGACGGGCGTGCGGCCGTCAGCCCCTTCGTTAGCCCCGTGTTCGCCACGGGCGGGTCAGGCGACGTCCTCTCCGGTACGATAGCCGGCTTCATCGCGCAGGGCGTCGATCCGTTCGGCGCCGCCTGCCTCAGCCTGTACGTCGGCGGCCTCGCCGGTCAGAGGCTGCGCGACGAGATGGGCTCCGCGGGCGTCATCGCCGGCGACCTCCTGCCCCTCATCCCGCTGGCGATGCGCGATCTCCGCGGCGAGTCACGGCCCCAGCCGTCTGCCGGAGCCCGTCCAGACCTGCTGCAGATGATGCAGTCGGCGTCCGGCCAGCAGGAGTAGGTCGGGCGAGTGGCCGCCGCTCAGTAGTATCGGCAGACGGGCCAGGACGATAGTCCATCGCCGCCTGACTGGAGCGACGGCAGGTACTTCTCGTAGTACGCCGCCTGGGCGTTCGTCCAGGGGTTGTCCCAGCCGTCGAACCAATGGTTGATCTGGAACAGCCCATAGTAGCCAGCCGGGTTGAGGGCGCCCGGCCACAGGCCTGACTCGCAGGACGCGATCGCGACCATCGTCTCGCATGGCCAGGGAAGCGAGCAGATCGCCTCTACCACCTCTGCCGCCGTCCAGGGCCCAGACGACGACGTCGGTAGTTCCGGCGGCGCGACGACCACCGGTGGCGGGGCGGGCTCCGGCGGCGGCGTGACCGCGACCGGTTCTTCCACCGGTACGGAGATGTCCGGCACCGGTGGCATCACGAACTGCGACTCCGGCAGCGGAATCACCAGCGTGCGCCCGATCACGAGGTAATCGTCGACGGCTGCGCCGTTCATCACGGCGATGTCGAACGGCGACAGGCCGAACCAGTTCGCGAGGGCGATCAGCGTATCGCCCGGGCGGATCTCCATCGTGCCCCACGGTTCCGGCGTCGGGGTGGACGCTGGCGCTCGTAGAAGGGCGCTAGCGTCCGCTGCTGACAGCGTGGCCCCCAGTGATGCGCCTTGCTCGATCTCGCGCAGGGTGAGCGAGCCGGACGCCTGATCTCCTGCGGAGCTCAGGCAGAGGTCCGCTCTCGCCTCGGAGCAGGAGGGCGCGGAGAGGAAGCTGTCGCTGCCGGCCTCTGTTCGAACGGAGCGCCCCTCACCCGGGGCCAGGCCCTCGATGCCGGGGATCGCGGGGACAACCACCGCCAGGATGCAGATGCCGACGACGGCCGCGTGCTTCGCTATCAGAATGATTCCCCCGTTTTCAGTCGCAGAATGGCGTCCTCCCGTGGCCGCGACCGAGAAACCGCGCCCCCTTCCGGGCGAGGTTGGGCGTCCTCGGAATCGGCGTCGAACGGCTGGTTATTGGCCACAAGACAGGTCAACAACGTTGATAAGGTTGCCAGCATCCGTCCTCTCGCGCAACCCGAACACGTTCTTCCCCGGCGCCCTCTCCCGTACTCACTGTCTCCCCCTCTCCCGCGCACGGGAGAGGGGGCCGGGGGGTGAGGGCTTCTCCACAACTCGCCGCCACCCGCCCTTTCGCGATCACGCGCCAGCGGCTGATAATGGCCACGATGACGCTGGTCACTATGCCCACACAGACCGCGACCGGCAAGCGCTGGCGTCTGCGCGGTCGCTTCCCGGACGACGCACTCAAGGGCGTGCCGGGACAGCCCCTCGTCCGCCACCTGCTGTGGCACCGCGGCGTCCGCACCGTCGCCGAAGCGAAGGCCTTCACCCTGGCGCCCGATCCGGCGTACGATGCGCTCCTCCTGCCGGACATCGAGCAGGCCCTCGACCGCATCGTGCGCGCCATCGAGACCGGCGAGCTGATCGCCGTCTACGGCGACTTCGACGTCGACGGTGTCACCGCCGCCGCCATCCTCATCGAAGCGCTCGGCGAGGCCGGCGCGAAAGTGATCCCCTACATCCCGGACCGCTTCAGCGAGGGCTACGGCGTCAACAGCGCCGCCATCGAGTCGCTTCACGAAAAGGGCGCGACGCTGCTCATCACCGTCGACTGCGGCACCAGCTCCGTCGCCGAGATCGCAGGCGCGCGGGACCTCGGCGTCGACACGATCGTCCTCGACCACCACACCGTGCCGCCCGAGCTGCCGCCCGCCGTGGCGATCGTCAACCCGAAACGCCCCGATGCCCAGTATCC
Organism: Chloroflexota bacterium; assembly: GCA_022565075.1. Classification (GTDB taxonomy): domain Bacteria; phylum Chloroflexota; class Dehalococcoidia; order SM23-28-2; family RBG-16-64-32; genus CF-162. Next base: position 3,610 of record JADFKG010000084.1, read on the forward strand.
AGAGCCCGAACTCTCCTCCGGCGGCCTCGCCTTCAAGCTCGTCTCCGCCCTCTGCGATCGCCTCGGCCAGCCTTTCGTCCCCGAGCGCTATCTAGACCTCGTGGCGCTCAGCACCGTCTGCGACATGGTGCCCTTGCGAGGAGAGAACCGCTGGCTCGTCCGCGAGGGCATCCGCGCTCTCGCCCGCACGCGGCGGCCCGGCCTTCGAGCGCTGATGGAAGCAGCCGGCAGCGATCCGGCGCGCGCGGACGCCTCGACCATCGGATTCGTCATCGGCCCACGACTGAACGCCGCGGGACGCCTCGACCACGCCCAGCGCGCCCTCGACCTCCTGCTCGAGACCGACCCGGACCGCGCGCGCGAAATGGCGCTCCACCTCTGCGATCTCAACCGTCAGCGCCAGGCCGCGACCGTCGCCGCCTGTGATCTCGCACGAGACCTCGTCGCGGCCGAGGAGCCGGATGCGCCGCTGATCTTCGTCGGCCACCGCGACATCCCGTCAGGCATCGTCGGCCTCGTCGCCGCACGCTTGATGGACGACCACTACCGCCCGGCCGTCGTCTACGAAGAGGGCGAGACCACCAGCCGCGCCAGCTGCCGCAGCATCCCGGAGTTCGACATCACCGCCGCCCTGCGCACCTGCCCCGAACTCATGGTTCGCTTCGGCGGCCACCGCGCTGCCGCCGGCTTCACCGTCGAGAACGCCAACCTGCCCGCGCTCAAGGAGGCGCTGCTGGCTCGCGCCGCCGAGGAGCTGGCCGGCGTCGAACTCGCCCCCGTGCTCGACATCGACGCGGCGGTGCCGCTCAGCCGCATCAACGGCCAGCTCATCGCCTCGCTCGCTCAGCTGGCTCCGTTCGGCGTCGGCAACCCGGAGCCGGTCTTCCTCAGCCGCAACCTCGAGGTCACCGACATCCGCACGATGGGCGCCAACGGCGAGCACCTGCGCCTCCGCCTGCGCGACGGGCAGGTCACCTGGCCGGCGGTCGCCTTCGGAGTCGGCGAGCAGGATATTGTGCCGGGCGCGCGTCTGGACGCCGTGTATACTTTCAGCGCGGATCGCCGGTCGAACGGGGCGATGGAGCTCCGCCTTCTCGACTTCGCACCCTCATCCGCAGCGGCCTCGTAGCCGAACACCCCTTCCCGCACGGAGGTCCACGATGGTCTACAAGAAGCCCAACACGCTCACGAAAAAGCTCAGCAGCTTCTTCGGCTGGCTCGCTGCCCGCGGGTTCGGGCCCAGGCGAATGGTTCGTCTGGAACACAAGGGCCGGGTTTCCGGCGGCATGCGCTCCACCGCCGTCGTCTGGACGGAGCACGATGGCCAGCGCTACCTCGTCGCGCCGCGGGGCGAAACGCAGTGGGTGCGCAACGTCCGCGCCGATGGCGGCCGCGCCGTCCTCCGCCGCGGCGGCACCGCCGAGACCGTCCGGCTGGAGGAGATCCCGGTCGAAGGGCGCGCGGCGATCATCAAGCAGTACGTCGGCGAGAACAAGCTCGTCAAGGGCCAGTTCGGCCTCGATCCGGACGACTCCATCGAGCAGTACAAAGAGATCGCCGCCAACCACCCGGCGTTCCTGATCCACGCCCAGTAAGGGCAGCCCGGCGAAGCCCCGTCCGCTCGTCCTGAGGCCCGGACGGGTCCGTAGGGCTCTCGAAGGATGAACGGGGCACCTCATTCCGAGCCCGAGTGTTTTCGCCACGCGCCGGCACCGGATACACTCACTCCCATGCCGCCCACTGACCACTACCTCGGCCTCCCCTCCGGCCTCCGCACGCACTACCTGAAGTGGTCCGGCCGCGACGACGCCCCGGCCATCGTCCTCAACCACGCCACCGGCTTTCTCGCGCACCAGTGGGGGCCCGTGGCCGAACGCCTGGCCGGCGACTACACTGCCTACGCCGCCGACGCTCGCGGCCACGGCGACACGGACAAACCTCCTCCCGAAGGCGACAACTACCACTGGTCGCGTTTCGTCGAGGACCTGCGCGCTCTGCTCGACGGCCTCGGGCTGACCGGCGTACCGTTCGTCGGCCACTCGGCCGGCGCCGCCTCCGGCCTCTACCTCGCCGCTGAGCGGCCTGACTACTTCACACGCCTGGTCGCCATCGAGCCGATCGTGATGCCCGGCGGCTTTCACCCCGACGAAAGCCGCCGCAACGAGATGTCCGAGGGCGCGCGCCGCCGCCGCGCCGTCTTCGACTCCGCCGCCGACGCCTTCGAGCACTACCGCTCGCGCTCACTATTCGAGCGTTGGCCGGACGAGGCGCTCCGTCTCTACGTTGAGCACGGCACATTCCAGCGCGAGGACGGCCGCCTTCAGCTCAAGTGCCCCGGCGAGATCGAAGGCGAAATCTTCGCCAACAGCGCCTCGCTCAACATCTGGGAAGTCCTGCCGCGCATCAAGGCGCCGGTGCTTGTGATCCGCGGCGAACACACCGAAGACTTCCTCGGCACGGTCGCCGAGTCCGTCGCCGCGCGCCTCCCCAACGGTCGCCTGGAGACCATCCCCGGCGCCGGTCACCTCGCGCCGATGGAGCGCCCCGAAGCCGTCGCCGGCCTGATCCTCGACTTCTTGGCGTAGCTGCATCGTGTCCTGAACCCACGCAGCAGAGCGACGAACCTCGTTCGCGGGTGATGGTCGCAAAGCGAATCCGTTTATCCGTTCCTATCCGTTGACAGCTACAACCGGCGCGCCAACAGCACACCGCCGAGGCCTACCACCACCGCTGCGGCGATGACCGCGACCGCCAGGCCGATCGCCAGCGCCAGCGAAGAGCCACCGTCGTCCTCGTCCGCCGCTGCGATATCGTCCGGCTGATCCGGGTCGGCGGGTGCGGGCGTCACGCGCGGCGGCAGGCCGTTGGCGGCGCGCCACTCGTCCTCCAGTCCGTCCTGCCCGAAGCCGTACACAGCCTGCAGCGCGTTTTCGATCCGCTTGCCCGACTTCACCTCCGCGAACAGCGCCGCGAACTGCTCCTCGCCGTACTCATCGATCAGGTACGAGACGAGGCTCCATCCCTGGCCGTAGAAGAGGTTCACCTTGTCCGGGTCGCCTGGGTACGACGACACCTCGCGCACCGAAAGGACGTTGCCGCGGCTGATCGCGCCCTCGATCGCGCTCCCAAAGCCGCCGGGGGCCGACTGGCCGAGGACCGCCGTGCCTTCGTCCAGCCACGCCGGCAGCGCGCCGAACGCGCTCTCTCCGGCCTGCTTCGTCACCACGTGCGTCAGCTCGTGGCGCAGCGTGTCGAATGAGGCGTTGCCCAGCACGAGCACAGTGTTGCTGGCGACGCGCACGCCGGCCGTGGTGATCTGGCTCTCGTACGTCTCGCTGCGGGCCTGCAGCGCCGGCCGCATGTCGTCCGTCGAATCGTAGATCCAGACCTCTACCTCGAACGGCACCTCCGTCTGCAGCAGCGCCGACATCTCCAGGATCGATTCCAGCGCGACGGCGTGCATCTCCTCGGCGTCGCCCTCAGAGCCAGCGTAGTAGTAGATCGTCACGCCGTCCCCGCTCACGATTTCCCAGTCGAAGCGCGCGTCGTCGTAGAAGAACGTCTGCGTCTCGCTGCGCGACTCGTCACCGTCGGCGTCCGTAGCGTCCCAGTAGTACTCGATCACCGTTCCCGGCGAGAGGTAGATCTTCGGCGGGTTGTTGCCCGCCAGCGTGAAGATCGTCTCCACGGTCGTACCCTCGTCGAACTCGGGCTGGCCGATCGCCGCCGTGCCGTCCGGCTTCACGGTGTAGCGCAGCCGCAGCTCCTCGATCGGCGAGTCGCTCGACACGCTGACGGCGAACTCCATGCCGTCGGGGAAGAGGTTGGTCACGCCGCCATCGACGATCTCCGGCGCGCTCTGCGCTCCCACGGCCGACGGCAGCGCCAGGATCGCCGCGATCGCCACCAGGGCGGCCCAGAGTCGCACGCTAATCGCCCAGCGTCGACTTCTGATAGTCGCGGAGCAGCTCGTCGAGTTTGCCGTCGAGTACGGCTTCGGCATCGCTTGTCTCATATCCAGTGCGGTGGTCCTTCACCATCTTGTACGGATGGAGCACATAGGAGCGGATCTGATTTCCCCACTCCGCCGACACATGCTCACCCTTCAGCTCGGCGCGCTCTTTGGCCTGCCGCGCCAGTTCTCGCTCCAGCAGCCGCGCTTCCAGCACCTTCAGCGCCGAATCCTTGTTGCGGCCCTGGGAGCGCTCATTCTGGCACGACACGACCAGCCCGGTCGGGAGGTGCGTTATGCGCACGGCCGTCGAGACCTTCTGCACGTTCTGGCCGCCGTGCCCACCCGCCCGGAAGACGTCGATCCGCAGGTCGTCCGGGTTGATGTTCACCTCCGCCGCGTTCTCCACCTCCGGCAGCACCTCGGTCAGCGCGAACGACGTGTGGCGTGACTTCGAGGAGTCGAACGGAGAGATGCGCACGAGCCGGTGCACGCCGCGCTCCCCTTTCAGGTAACCGAAGGCGTTGCGGCCGCGGATCTCCAGCGTCGCGCTCTTGATGCCGGCTTCCTCGCCGGGCATGATGTCCAGAACTCTCGCCTCGTACTTGCGGCCCTCGGCCCAGCGCAGATACATGCGCAGCAGCATATCCGCCCAGTCCTGCGAGTCGGTGCCGCCGGCGCCGGCGTGAATCGCCATGATCGCGTTGCGCCGGTCGTACTCACCGCTCAGCGCCAGCTCCAGCTCCATGTCCTCGAAGCGCAACGCCAGCGCCTCCGTCTCGGACGCCACCTCCGCTGCCACCTCCTGGTCTGACTCTGCCGCGGCCAGCTCGAGCAGGCCTGCCAGGTCGGTCGTCTTGGCTTCGATGCCGCGCCAGGTCTCCACCTCTTCGCGGGCGTCGGCGAGACGGCGCATCGTCGCTTGCGCGGCTCGCTGCTCGTCCCAGAAGCCCGGCTCAGCGGACTGCTTTTCGAGCTTCGCTATCTCTTCTTCGCGGGCAGGGACGTCAAAGACGGCGGAGAACGTGTTCGATGCGCTGCTTCAGCTCGCTCAGGGTCTCGCGTGTCTCTTGCATCAGATAGCCTCCGCCACTTCAATTATACGAACGCCGCCGCGTACGGGCGACCACGATCGTCGCGCTGGTGAACGCGTAGGGGCGCAGCGCCCGGCGGGCCCGTACGATGATCGACCGCGCCGCCTCGTATGGGCGCCGCTTGCCGCGCCCCTCCCACGCCCCGAACCGCTCGTCCTGAGGCTCTCGAAGGACATCCCGGCTCACACCTCCCGCTCATCCTGAGGCTCTCGAAGGGCTCTTCGAAAGCGCGTCCGCCGCCCGGATCGGCTCCGGCAGGCGAAACCTGGGAGCCAACCTCAGCGCCCACTGCACCGCGGCATCCAGCCCGATCTTGTGCCCGACCGATACATAGATCGGCTTCACGCCGTCCCGCGTCCGCAGCACCGCCCCGATCACCTCGCCGCCTTGCCGCAACTCCACCTTCGAGCCGCGACGCCCCGGCTCGTCGTGCTCGCCGCACAGACGGCTCTTCGCGCAGCCGATCGTCGGCAGCTCCGCCATCAGCCCGACGTGCGACGCGAGGCCGAAGCGCCGCGGATGGGCGTA
>JADFKG010000085.1 GCA_022565075.1 Chloroflexota bacterium
GCCATCACGCCGGGCCAATCGCTGGTGCTGTATGACGGCGATGACGTTCTTGCGGGAGGCTGGATCGCAACGACCGAGAAGTCCGAGACGGCCGAGTTCTCGGGTTTCATCGCGCTGCCGACGTTGTGATGGTTGGCGGAAACTCTTGCGGGTCCATTGCGGTTTGTCTACAGATTTCGTGCGAACCAACCAGCCAATGAACCGCATTGCCGAGATTATGCCGCGGGACAACTACACGTTGTGGTTGCGCTTAGACGACGGAGTCGAAGGCACAGTAGATTTGTCACGCCTGGCAGGCCGCGGAGTTTTCGCAGCGTGGAATGATCCTGCGGTGTTTGGCAAGGCTCGTATCACCGAAGCGGGTGTGGTAGAATGGCCGGGCGAGATCGATCTGTGCCCGGATTCGCTCTACCTAAAGGTTACGGGGAAAACACCGAAGGAGGCGTTTCCGTCAATTACTGATCAGGCCAATGCCTGAGATCAACAGGTTCTATGGGATCGTCGTCAAGATGTTTTTTGACGATCACTCGCACCTCACTTTCATGCTGAATACGGCGGCAAGTCGGTTGTCGTAGATGGCGGTCTGTCAGCCTCGACGGTGACCATCGAACAGATCAAGTTCGCAAGAACAGGCATCTGGCGGCTGGACGAACCGCCCACGGACACCAGCGCCGGAAGCGAACCTTCAGGCGGGTCTATTCCGATGACCCCAGCGGCCAGCGGGATGACTTTCATGACCGTGGAGCTGCCACCGGACGCCAGCGTCTCACGCGAGCTCGACATGGCTGCCCTCGGGAAAGAGATGGCGTCAAAGGTTCCAGGAATGATGCAAGCCCTGGATCCCTCAAGGGGGGTCGGAATGCACAGAACGGACACGATCGATTTCGTAACTGTCGTATCGGGAGAGGTATTTCTCAAGCTCGATGACGGCGCTGAGGTGCATCTCAGCGCCGGCGATCTCGTCGTTCAGCGAGGCACGTGGCACGCCTGGCGAAACCGCAGCAGCGAGCCATGCATCCTGTCGGCAGTGATGGTCAGTGCTAAGAAGAGCTGAGTCGGCCTAGTCGAAGACTACGGTCTTGTTGCCGTAGACGAGGATGCGGTTGCGCAGGTGGAGGTCGACGGCGCGGGCGAGGACGGTCTTCTCCAGGTCGCGGCCCTTGCGCACGAGGTCGTTCACTGAGTCGCGGTGGCTGACGCCGGCGACGTCCTGCTCGATGATCGGGCCCTGGTCCAGCTCCGGCGTCACGTAGTGGGCCGTCGCGCCGATGATCTTGACGCCGCGCTCGTACGCCTGGTGATAGGGCCGCGCGCCGGCGAAGGCGGGCAGGAACGAGTGGTGGATGTTGATCAGGCGGTTCGGATAGCGCTCCACGAACTCCGCGCTGAGGATCTGCATGTAGCGGGCGAGCACGACCGTGTCGATGTCCCACTCCTCGAGTAGCTTCAGCGCCACGTTCTCCTGCTGCGCCTTGTTGTCGGCGGTCACGGGCAGGCAGTGGAAGGTGACGCCGTAGCTCTCGGCGATCTCGCGCTGGTCCTCGTGGTTGCTGATGACGAGCGGGACCGTGCCGCGGAACTCGCCCATGCGCCAGCGGCCCAGCAGGTCGTAGAGGCAGTGCGGCAGCTTCGAGACGAAGATGGCTACGCTCGGCTGGTAGTCGCTGAAGTGCAGCGTCCACTGCATGCCGAAGCGCAGGGCGATCGGCTTGAACGTCCCCTCGATCTCCTCGCGGGCGACGTCGAAGCCGTCCAGCTCCCACTCGACACGCTGCAGGAAGACGCCCTCCTCCTTGTCCGTATGCTGGTCGGCGTGGATGATGTTGCCGTTGTTGCGGTAGAGGAAGTCGGACACGGCCGCTACCAGGCCCTTCTGGTCGCGGCAGGAGATGAGCAGCGTCGCTGTGATTGGTTCGTCTGTCATGTTGTATTAGTGGACGGAATTATAGCAGCGGATGTTAGCGCCGAGACGGATTCCGTCATCCGTTCACGTAGGGACGGGGCTTCAGCCCTGTCCGAAAAGGCGCCCCGAACCGGCAACGGAGTAGGGCCATCGAAGGGAGAAGCAGCGTTTTTCCGGTGCGCGGCGCCTTTTGACAGACCTGAAGGTCTGTCCCTACGCTCGGTGGGCTAGCGACCGCTTGTAGTCGCGGAGGTACTGCGGCACGACGTGCCCGGGGGCCACGTCCGGGTCAGTTTCCGGCTCGCCGGCGACGAGCGACAGAGGCAGGCGTCCGAGTATACAGCGCCCGGACGCGGCTTCGGTCACCTTTTTCCGCCACAGGCGTTCCGATACACTGAGTGCACTATGAGTTCCGCCAAAAAGACGATCGAGCTGTACGACACGACCCTGCGGGACGGCACGCAGATGGAGGGCATCTCGCTCTCCGTCTCGGACAAGCTGAAGATCGCCCAGCGGCTCGATGAGATCGGCGTGCACTACATCGAGGGCGGCTGGCCGGGCTCGAACCCCAAGGACGCCGAGTTCTTCGCGAAGGCGCGCGACCTGAACCTGCGCAACGCCAGGCTCGCTGCGTTCGGTTCGACGCGCAAGGCCGGCGCGGAGGCCGAAAACGACCCCAACCTGCGCGCCCTGATCGAAGCGCGGACGCCCGTTGTCACGCTCGTCGGAAAGGCCAGCGACAAGCAGGTCACGGAGGTCCTGGAGACGACGACCGAAGAGAACCTGGCGATGCTGGCGGATTCGTTTCGCTTCCTCAAGAGCAAGGGCCTGACCGCCTTCTTCGACGCCGAGCACTTTTTCGACGGGTTCGCCTCCAACAAAGACTACGCTCTGCAGTGCCTGAAGACGGCCGCGGAGGCCGGCGCCGATTGCGTCGCGCTCTGCGACACGAACGGGGGCACGATACCGTCGCAGGTCGCCGAGATCGTGCGGCTGGTTGTGTCCGAGGTGCCGTGTCAGGTGGGGATACACGCGCACAACGGCGCTGACGTGGCGGTCGCCAACACGCTGGTGGCGGTTGAGGCGGGCGCGACGCAGGTACAGGGTGCGGCGAACGGCTACGGCGATATGAGCGGCAACGCCAATATGTTCAGCATCATCGCCAACCTCAAGCTCAAGATGGGCCTCGACGTCGTCAGCGACGCTCAGATGCAGAAGCTGACTGAGGTCTCGCATTACATCAGCGAGCTGGCCAACATGCCCCCGAGCCCCCGACAGCCCTACGTCGGTTCGGCCGCCTTCGCGCACAAGGCCGGGTTGCACGCCGCTGCGGTCGTCAAGCAGGCGTGGTCTTACCAGCACATCGACCCAGCGGAAGTCGGCAACGACACACGCATCCTCATTTCGGAGCTGTCCGGGCGGGGCAGCATCATCGCCAAGCTGGAGGAGCAGGGCCTGAACCTGGACCTAACCCAGGCGGACGTGCGCGATATCGTCGAGCGTGTGAAGCTGATGGAGTCACGAGGCTTCGTCTACGAGGGTGCGGAGGCATCGTTCGAACTTCTCGTGCGACGCAGCCGCCCCGACTACCGCGCCTGCTTCGAGCTCGTCGACTTCATGATCGTCGAGCGGCGTCACCACGACCCCGGGGACGACGGCCGCGAGATGATCTCCGAGGCGATGGTCAAGCTCCGCGTCGGCGAGCGCGTGCTGATCACGGCGGACGAGGGGAACGGCCCCGTCAACGCGCTGGACGGCGCCGTGCGCAAGGCGCTGGCTGAGTCGTATCCTGACATCCACTCGATCCACCTGGTCGACTACAAGGTGCGCATCATCGACTCCGCCGCGGGCACCGGCGCTTCCGTACGCGTGCTGATCGAGTCCACGAACGGCGAAGACACCTGGACGACCGTCGGCTCCTCGACGGACATCATCGAGGCGTCGTGGCTGGCGCTGGCGGACAGCCTTGAGTACTGGCTCATCCGCCACGCAAACGCGTAACTTGCGGCCAGGGCCGGCGTTTTCATCGACGTGACCCGCGTGACTGAACGACTCCCGCTAATCGCCTTCGCCATCGGCCTGGCCGCATTCGTAGCGATGGCCCTCCTTGCCGCCTCCAACGACACCTTCGCGGGCGACCTCTGGGCTGCCCGTCAGTTGCAGTCGATCGAAAGCGCCATCGTCGCCACGCCGCTGGACTGGACGGAGGACCTCGCGCAATCACCGCTCGTGATGATCGTGGCGGGCCTGGCAGCGCTCGCGTTCCTTCTCGCCAAACGCGGGGAGGCGGCGGTCCTTATGGTGGGCACTCAAGTCGCGAGTGCCGTCGTGCCGGTACTCAAGGTGGCGATCGAGCGGCCGCGCCCCTCACCAGACCTCGTGAGCGTTTCCAGCGCACCGGCGGACTTCTCGTTCCCCAGCGGCCACTCGTTCAGCGCTATGCTCACCTTCGGCATGCTGTTATATCTCGTGAGCGTCCACGTGCGTCCGGCCGTGCCGCGTGCCGCGCTGCAGGCCGCCTGCGTCTGGGTGGTCGTCGCGACAGGCGTGGAGCGGGTATACGCGGGCCACCACTGGCCCAGCGACGTTCTGGGCGGGTTCCTGGCCGGCGGCCTCTTCCTGGCGCTCTTCGTCTGGCTGCACGCCAGTCACGTCCTGGGCCGGCTGAGAGGCCGCGCTGGCAGACAGGAAGCCGCCGTGCCGGCGCTCAGAGGGGGAACGGGGTCCGCATGAACTGGCTCGACATCCTGATCGTCGTCGCCCTCATCGGCTTCACCAGCGCGGCCTACTCCGCCGGGCTGATCCGAGAGGTCGTCACGCTGACGGCGGTCATCGCCGGCATCGTGATCGCCGGGACGCTGTACGACAACCTGGCGAGCGATGTCCTCGTTTTCATAGGCAACGACAGCGCGGCGGAGGCGGTATCGTTCCTCGTCCTGTTCGGGGCCGTGTACATCTTCGGCCAGATCGCCGCTTACATGCTGAAAACGGGCGCATCGCTACTGATGCTAGGCGTGTGGGACAAGTTAGGCGGCATCGGGTTCGGCCTGATCAAGGGCCTGCTGATCGTCCAGATATTGCTGCTGGTTTTCGCGGCCTACCCCAGCCTGGGCCTCGAGGGAGCGGTTGAAGGCTCGGAGCTGGCGCCGTACTTCGTCGACGACTTCTCGTTCCTGCTGAACCTCTTGCCGCAAGCGTTCGAAGACCGCATCGACGCCTTCCTCGGCAAGGTGGGGCCTGGCGCTTGACCACCCGATTATTGCCGCCTCTCAAATCTGTCTGATAGTATTGAAATCCGGTGGTGATGCAGCATGGGGCCACGTTTACCAGTATTGGTGCTCAATCAGAACTTCGAGCCGCTGAACGTCTGCAACGTCCGGCGCGCTCTGGTTTTACTTGGCCGCGATAAAGCGGAGACCATCGAAAACGGCCGCGGTTACCTGCACAGCGCCACCGATATCTTCGAGATACCCTCCGTCATCCGTCTCGCTTATCTGATCCACCGCCCCCGGCCGCAGGGGCGCCTCACACGGCGCGACATCTTCCTGCGCGACAAGTTCACCTGCCAGTACTGCGGCAACCAGTCGAAGGACCTGACCCTGGACCACGTGCTGCCACGCCATCGCGGCGGGACCCACGAGTGGGACAACGTTGTCGCCGCCTGCAAGCGCTGCAACCACAGGAAGGCCGGCCACACGCCCGAAGAGGCGCGCATGTACCTGCGCCGCGATCCCTACCAGCCCACCTACAGCTACTTCCGCACCTTCTACCACTACCTCGAGCGCAACGAGGGCTGGCGGAAGTTCATCCCGGCGATCGACGGCGAGCTGGACCTCGGCTTCGCCTAGCGCGACCAATTTCGATCCTCGAGCAAGCCTAACGTCACTCCTGGCAGCCGCGACAGAAGTTCGTCTCGCTCCCTCCCGACTTGATCGACGTGATCCGGTGGCCACAGCGCGGGCAGTCCTCGTCACCCTTCTTGTGTACTCGAAGATGATCCCGGTACATCCTCACCGGTAGGCCCTTCTCCTCCGTCAGCTCGGTCACGATGGGGGTCGCCCAGGCCATGGTGTCGCGGATGGCGTGGAACAGCTTACGCAGGTCCTCCTCCGGGATGTCCGTGCGCTTGCGGAACGGGTGCAGGCCGGCCTCCCACAGAACCTCGTCCGAGTAAGCGTTGCCGATGCCGGCGACCATGCGCTCCTTCGTGATGATGTTCTTGATCATGCCGCGGCCCTTCATCATCACGGCCACGAAGCCGTCTTCGTCCAGGTCGGGGCTCATGACGTCCGGGCCCATCTCCGTCCAACGCGGGACGTGCTCGGCGAACTCCTCCTCGCGAACTAGGAAGGTGCGCCCCATCAGGCGGTCGTCGAAGTAGCGCAGGTCCATGCCGTTGTCGAGGTGCAAGATCCAGGCCGTCTTAGAGCGGCGCCGGTGCTTGGGCTCGACGTACTGGAAGCGGCCTGCCAGCATCGCGTGGACGACGAGAAAGTCGCCGCTCTCGAACGGGAACAGGAGGAGCTTGGCGTGGCGGTAGACGGGCTTGAAGGTCTGTCCCTTCATCCGCTGCAGGAACTCCTCGCGCCCGGCGCGCACGATCCAGGCGATCGGGGCCTCGGCCTCGACGACCGTCAGGCCGGGCAGGCGCTTGTTGAGATACGTGGCGTAGGCTTCAAGGTCCGGTATCTCTGGCATCCGTGGCGGGCCTCAGGACGAGCGGCCTCCCTCTCGAAAGCGGGGATAGGAACCGAGGATGCGGAAGACGGAGCATTTCTTTTCGATCGTCGCCAGGGCCTCGGCGAGCGGGGCGTCGAGCCGGTGGCCGTGCACGTCGACGAGGAAGATGTACGTTCCCAGCTTCTCCTTGCTGGGCCGCGATTCGATCTTTGAGAGGTTGATCGAGCGCGAGGCGAACTCCTGCAGAGCGGCCACGAGCTGCGCGGGCCGGTCTTCGTGAGCAAAGGTGAAGGCAAGCGAAGTCCTGTCCTCGCCGGTCGGGGCGTGGTCTTCGCCGGCGACGGTGACGAAGCGGGTGTGGTTGGGGCTTCGATCCTGGATGCCGCTGGCCAGCACCTCGGCGCCGTAGTGCTCGGCGGCGCGGCGGCTGGCGATCGCGGCTACGCCGTCGCGAGACATCACGGCTTCGACGGCGGCCGCGGTTGATAGCGCGGCCTCGATCGCGGCGTCGGGATACTCGCGCGAGATGAAGGCTCGGCACTGGGCGATGGCGACGGGGAACGACTTGATCGCGGTGACGTCCTCCTTGCGCGTGCCTGGCTTCGCCAGAAGCAAGTGCTCGATCGGAAGCACAGTTTCGCTGCGAATGTAGAGCGGCTTGTCGGCGTGGATCAGCAGGTCGAGCGTTTCGTTGACGGCGCCCTCGATGCTGTTTTCGATCGGGACGACGCCCTCATCCGCCTCGCCATCGGCGACGGCCGCGGCGACGGCCGTGATGCTGGCCAGCGGCACGAGGTCGAAGCCGCCTCCGGCGCGCTCAGCATAGATGAGCGCCGCCGCTTCGCTGTTCGTACCGGGAGGCCCGAAGTAGGCCAGCGTCCTCGTCATGCGACGATTGTACCGTCAGGCGGGACCGGTGAGGACGACCCGCAGCGCATCTTCGTTCTCGCGGCGCGTGACGGCGAGGATCTCGTCTTCGATCGCGATCGTCGTTTCGGGCGTCGGCATCCGAGGCAACCCGTCCGGGCTGATCACGAGGACGATCATCGACTCATCCGGCAGTAGCAGATCCTTGATCGCGGACCCGACCGCCCTCGCCTCGGCCGGCACCTTGACGGCGACGAGCTCCAGTCCGCCGCCCAGCGACAGGAAGGGGATCATCTGGTGAGTCGGCAACTCCTGCTCGATCTGCGCCAGAATCGCGCCGGTGGCGCTGACGGTCGTATCGATGCCGAGCCGCTGGAAGATCTCCTGGTTCTTCGGATTGTTGATACGAGCGACGGTGCGCGGGACGTTGAATTTGACCTTCGCCACCTGGCAGGAGACGAGGTTGTCCTCGTCGTCACCGGTGACCGCGATGACCATGTCGGCGCGGCCGAAGCCGGCGATCTCCATCGTCGCCGCCTCGCAGCCGTCACCGCGCAGGACGATGTCGCCCAGCTCCTCGGCGATGCGCTCGCACTTGGCGGCGTCCTGCTCGATGATCAGCACCTCATGCTGCGGCTCGGCTAGCAGCTCCTTGGCCAGGTAGTAGCCGACTTTGCCGCCGCCGACGATGATGACGTACACCTAGGCCTCCTCGCCCGCCGGTGCCCCCGCACTGAGCAGGTCGTGGAGGACGTTCGCGCCCATGACCGTCGGACTGATCGTCTCCAGGCCGAGCCCGCGGTACATCTCCTCCCGGATCGGGTCATAGATGCGGCAGAGCGTCCGCGACACGCCGAAGATGTGCTTGGCCACCTGCGTCGCCAGGACGTTGCGGTTGTCGCCCTGCGTGACGGCGATGAAGACGTCGGCCTCCCCGACGCCGATGCGGGCCAGTACATCCTGGTCGATGCCGTTGCCGATGTGCTTCTTGCCCTTGTAGTTCGAGGGCAGGCGCCTGAAGGCGTCGGGCCGCACATCGAGAACGGTGACGTCGTGGCCCTCCTCGGAGAGGCGCGCGGCGAGCCTCGATCCGACGCGGCCGCAGCCCATGATCACGATCTTCATTCGCCGACAGCTTGCGCCGCTTCGCGGACGAGGATCACCTGGCAGGGCGCGTGGTCCATGACGTAGTGCGCGGTCTCGCTGAGCTCCAACTCGCCCGGCAGCCTCTTGTAGTCGACGCCGATGGCGATTGCGCTCACGCCGCGTTCCATCGCCTCGTCGACGATGGCGTGGCCGGCATCTCGCGCCTGCAGGATCTCGCCTTCAATGTTGCAGTCGACCTCGCTCGCGATCTTCTCGGCCTGCTGAAGGACGGCCTCCGCGGTGTGGGCGTCGGCATCGAGCTCGGTGTCCAGCGCCATGGTGCGGGCGACTTCGATCACGTACACGGCGTACACCATGCCCTTGTTCCGGCGGGAGATCGTGCAGGCAAGCGCAAGCGCATCGAAGCCGGGCGGCTTGCCG
>JADFKG010000086.1 GCA_022565075.1 Chloroflexota bacterium
CCGTCGACGTCGGTGATCGCCGACGAGAGCAGGCCGCCAGTGCACGACTCCATCGTCGCCACCGTCTGGCCGCGCTCACGGAGCATCTTGCCGACCGCCGCCTCCAGCGTCTCGTCGTCGGCGCCCCAGACGGCCGGGCCGAGAATGCGCCGCGCCTCCTCCTCGACCGGGGCGATGAGTGCGCGGGCCTCTTCCTCGGTCGCCGCCTTGGCGCCGATGCGGGCGTGGACGCCGTCGATCTTGGCGTAGATGCCCACGCTGGGGTTGGTCGACTTGAGCAGCGGCGAGAGCATCTCGTCGATCTTCGCCTCGGAGACGGCGGCTGTCTTGAGGATGCGCGTGATCAGCACCGCGCCAGTCATCTCGCGCAGGCGCGGCGCCACCTCGTTCTCCCACATGCGGTACATCTCAGCCGGGACGCCGGGCATGGCGATGATGTAGCGGTCGCCCTCGGCGCGGTTCTTCTCGACGAACCAGCCGGGCGCCGTGCCCCGCGGATTGGCCAGCGCGCTGGCCGACGGTATCAGCTTGGCCTGCTTGACGTTGGACTCCGCGAAGTCGACGCCGCGCGCCGCGAAAAAGGCCCGCAGAGCGCGCTCCATATCCGGATCGACGAACATCTCCTCGCCCAGCGCCTCGGCGATCGCTTCACGCGTCAGGTCGTCCTCGGTCGGCCCCAGGCCGCCGGTCATGATCACGACGTCGGAACGCGTGAGCGCCCGCTCGATCGTGTCAACGACGCGCTCAAGGTTATCGCCGACGACGGACTTGTGGTACAGGTCGAGGCCGATGCGGGGCAGGCGAGCGGCGATCCACGAGGCGTTCGTGTCGACGATCTCGCCCAGGAGGAGCTCCGTGCCCACGGAAATGAGTTCGGCCTTCATGGCGTGAGGATAGCAGGTGTAGAGCGGTGAAGAACCGGTTCAAGTCGTGTGCCGTCGCCGTCATCGACGTAACTACATCGGCCGCGGCATTATCATGCTTGGTGCGTGGGTACGATCTTTCGCCTGAAACCCCTCTGGCCGGCGGGTGCTGCGGCGCTGGCAGTCTTGCTGCTCGCCGGCTGTGGCTCGTCCAGCGACACGGCCCCCGTCGAGCGTGACGCCGACGGCCTGCCGGTGGCGCGGATTTCGGCTCGCTACGCCACGGCGCTGGCGAACGACCTCGATACGCTCGTCGCCTCCATGGACGTGGCGTTCGCCGGCGAAGTGATCGGAACGGGCAAGGGCCGCAACGTTCAGATCGGTCGCGGCCGAGAGCAGCCGCTGCCCATCTCCGTGTTCCTCGTCCGCGTTGAGGTCTCGACCGGGGAACCAGCCATCGGCTCCGTGGTCAAAGTCGAACAGTTCGGCGGCGTGACAAGCGGCGGCGAAGTGCGCGTCCTGCTGGTGGGCGACACTGCAATGTCGGTCGGCGCGAGCTACGTGTTCATCGCGCGGCAGGACGGCCCTGATACGTATAGCGCCTCCGCGTTCGCGCGCTTCCCGATCGAAGACGGCCGGGTGACCGCGCCCGCCGGCTGGGAAACGACCGGCGCCTCCCGGGCACTGGCCGGCCGCACACCGGCAGAGGCGATCGAAAGGCTGGCAGCCGAATGAGCGCCGGCATGCGAATCGCCGGGGCGCTCGTCATCGCGGCCTTCGTTACGATCGGCCTCGCCGCACTGGCGGGGCCAGCCGAGTCGCACAGCGGCCACCAGCAGAAGAAGCTCTTCCCGGAACGCTGGCACTATCAGCCGAACGGCGACTACGGCGCCTGGATGGACCTGAGCACGAGCGACGTCTGGCTGAACTGCGACGGGGACGCGGCGGCCTGCGGCGCGAAGTGGGACGGCCCCTTCACCAGCTCGATGGCCGACTGGAACGGCCAGCCGATGACCGTCCGCTTCGACTACACGGACGAGGTAAGGGACGCGAACTTCGACGTCAACGTCTACATCGAGGATGAGGTGCCGGGCGGCGGCGGCGGCCTCCTGGGCTTTGCTCCGACCTACGATATCAACGGCGTTCCCTGCTCCGGCGCGTGTGTCGTCTACTCCGGCATCGTCTGGATCGGCGACGACGCCCACATTGGCGTCTACGACACCGCTAACGACCGCCTGGCCACGATCTCGCACGAGATGGGCCACATCGTCTCGCTGGCGCACGAGAGCACGAACCCGTCCGAGACGCAGCTGTACGAATGCGGCATGGACGACACCGGCCCCATCCCCCACTCCGTCATGTCATACAACTGTATCGACCCGGTTGCCATCGGCGGCTTCGGCGAGTCTGACGTGCAGCCGTGGGACACCTGCGGCGTCAACCACGCTTACAACGACCCGGCGTTCGGCTACTCCGGCTGCGACCTGACGACGACCACGCCATCGCCAACCCCCGCTGCCTCACCGTCACCCTCCGTCACGGCCTCGTCCACGCCGACGGCGGCCGCCACGTCGAGCCCCACGACACTGCCACCACCAGCCCCGACCGCCACACCAACACCGTCACCGACTCCCTTAATGCTGACCTTGGTCTGGGGCGACGCCAACTGCGGCGATACGAGCGATCCTATCGATGCGCTGCTGACACTGCGCCACGATGCCGGACTGAACGTCAGCCTACCAGCCGGCTGTCCGGCATTGGGCACGTCGATAGACGACGGTGGTACCGGGATCGCGACGGCACGGATCTGGGGTGACGTCGACTGCTCAGGTGCGGTGAACCCGATAGACTCGCTGAAGGTGCTGCGGAACGACGCCGGTCTCTCGGTCTCGAAGGTCGATCCGTCGTGCCTGAACATCGGCGACGTGTTCTCGTTCGGGAATGGTCCGTAGGCCCACCTAGTCCTGGTACCCGTCGGGGTGCGACTGGTGCCAGCGCCAGGCGGAACCGACGATCGCGTCCAGCTCATCGAACTCGATCGACCAGCCAAGCTCGGCGCGCGCCCGCTCGTTGGAGGCGACCAGCTCGGCGGGATCGCCAGGGCGGCGCGGCCCTTCGCTGACGGGGATCGGATGGTCGGTCACGCGCCGCGCCGACTCGATCACCTCGCGGTTCGTGAAGCCGACACCGTTGGCCAGGTTGAACACGCCGCTTCCCTTCTCAGAGTAATCGAGGGCGAGCAGGTGCGCGGCGGCCAGGTCCGAGACGTGGATATAGTCACGGACGCAAGTGCCGTCACGAGTCGGGTAGTCGGTGCCGTAGAGAGCTAGCGATTCGCTCTTGCCCAGCGGCACCTGCAAGACGTTGGGGATCAGGTGCGTCTCCGGACGGTGGTCCTCGCCGCGCTCTTCGGTCGCACCGGCGGCGTTGAAATAGCGCAGCGACACCGAGTGGAGGCCGAAGCGCGACTCGTACCACGGCAGCATCCGCTCGACCATCAACTTCGACTCGCCGTACGGGTTGACGGGGCGCAGAGGCGCGTCTTCGGCAATCGGCACCGACTCCGGTTCACCGTAGACCGCGGCGCTGGAACTGAAGACAAAGCGCTTGACATCGTAAGTGACCATCGCGTTCAGGAGGTCGATGGCGCCGGCAACGTTGTTCGCGAAGTAACGCCCCGGCTGCTGGACCGACTCGCCGGCCTGGATGTAGCCGCCGTAGTTGATCACCGCGTCGAACGTGTGCGCGGCGAAGAGGCGGCCCAGGACGGCCTCGTCCCGGATGTCGCCCTGCGTGAACTCACACTCGGGGTTGAGCGCCGACGTATGTCCGCCAACGAGGCTGTCGATGACTGTGACGGCGTGACCGCTGGCGACGAGTTGGTCGACGGTGACGGAGCCGATGTAGCCGGCGCCACCGACTACGAGGACGCGCATCGCCGTACGGCGCTCATCCTTCGTACCGCTTGAAGACGAGACAAGCGTTCTGGCCGCCGAAGCCGAAGCTGTTCTTGAGCACGACATCGACGTCGGCCGCGCGCGCCCCCTCCGGTACGTAGTCCAGGTCGCACTCCGGGTCCGCGTGCTCGAGGTTGATCGTCGGGTGGATCACTCTGTTCACGATCGTCTGCACCGCGGCCACCGACTCGACGGCGCCGGCGGCGCCGAAGGAGTGACCGACCATCGATTTCGTAGCGCTGATCGGCACCCGGTAGGCCTCCTCGCCGAAAAGCTTCTTGATCGCCAGCGTTTCGGATTTATCGTTGAGCTGCGTCGAAGTGCCGTGAGCGTTGATGTAATCGACTTCCGCAGTCTCGACGCCAGCGTCTTCCAGCGCCTCACGCATCGCCCGCATGGCGCCGTTGCCGTCTTCTGAGGGCGCGACGACGTGGAACGCGTCGCTGCAGGCGCCATAGCCCGCGACTTCCGCCAGGATCGGCGCGCTGCGCGACTTTGCGTGCTCCTCGCTCTCGAGAATCAAGATGCCGGCGCCCTCGGCAGCGACGAAGCCATCGCGCTCAGCATCGAACGGACGGCTCGCTTTCTGGGGGTTATCGCTATTCAACGAGAGAGAGCGAATCACCGCAAACCCGCTCAGGCCCAGCTCGCAGAGCGAAGCCTCACTGCCACCGGTGATACAGACGTCGACGCGTCCAGCGCGCACGAGGTCCATCGCGTCACCAATCGCCTGCGTGCCGGCGGCGCAGGCCGTGATCACCGTGTTGTTGTAGCCGCGCGCGCCGAAGTTGAGCGCGATGTGGGCCGCCGCCATGTTCGGCAGCATCTTCGGAAAGTAGAAGGGGTCCAGCTTCATGCCGCCGCGCGTGTCCAGCATGCGCACGCCTTTCTGCGACTCCTCCAGCCCGCCGATGCCGTTCCCCATCAGCACCCCCACGCGGTCGCGGTCGGTGTCTTCGAGGTTCAGATCGGCCTGGCGCAGCGCCTGAGTCGTGCCCGCCATCGCGAACTGACTGAAGCGCCCCATGCGCCGGGCCACGCGGCGGTCCATGTACTCCTCCGGATCGAAGTCCTTGACCTCGCCGGCGACGTGCACCGGGTAGGAGGAGTGATCGAACGCCTGAAGAATATCGAGGCCGGACTTGCCTGCCACGGCGTTGTCCCAGAACTCCTGCACAGAGTTCCCGATGGGAGTAATCGCACCCATCCCGGTGACTACGACGCGGGTCCCGTTCCTTCCTGGCATCTATACCTCCACCTGTTATACGGCTGCCTTCCCGAGGTGCGCCCGGCCTTCAGCCGCAACGAACAGCGAGCCTGTCAGACATATTACCGCGTCGCTTCCGCTAGCCGCCATCGCCCTTTCCAGCGCATTCGCGACGCTGTCCACATGTTCCGCGCGGGCGCCCTGCTCCTCAAACACCGCCGCGATCTCCGAGGGCTCAAGCGACCGCGGGTGCGCCGAGCGCGCCGCAAAGACGATCGTCGCCAGCGGCACAAGCTCTTCCGCCAGGCCTCGCACGTCTTTGTCCGACAGGGCGCCGACGACGAACGTCACCCCCTCGGCGCCGAAATAATCGCGCAACGCCTCGGCCAGGCGGCGTGCGGAGTCGCGGTTGTGCGCACCATCGGCGATCACCAGCGGCGACTCATGCAACACTTCCAGCCGGCCGGGCCAGCGGACGCTCGCCAGGCCGCGCAGGATCGCCTCGTCGGCGATCTCCGCCGACTCGCGCAGCGCATCCGCGGCGGCGACGGCCGTCGCCGCGTTCTCCACCTGGTGCGCCCCAAGGAGCGGCAAACGCACGTCCAGCCCGCCGCTGGGCCGCTCGATGCGCACGTCCTGGCCCCGAAGGTCGTGCGCGACGACCCGCCAGCTATAAGAGGCCCGGACATCGACGAGGGGCACGCGAACCCCCTTGGCACGCTCGCGCACCACATCCGCCGCCGCTTTGCGAGGCTGCGGGGCCAGCACGGCCGCCCCCGTGTGCGGGCGGATGATCGCGGCCTTCTCGGCGGCGATCTCCTCGATCGCCTCGCCCAGGACGGCCGTGTGCTCCAGCGAGAGCGGAGTGATGACGGCCAGCTCCTTCGAGTCGAACACGTTGGTGCTATCCACGCGGCCACCGAGCCCGACCTCGATCACCTGCGCGTCCAGGCGCGCGTCCCGAAAGGCGAGGAACCCGATCGCCGTCAGGAGATCGAACGTGACCAGTCCGCGGTCGTCCAGATCGAGTCCCACCACCGCGTCCTGCACAGCGGCGGTCAGGCGCGCAAAGCCCGCCCGCGAGATCGCCTCTCCGTCAATCCGCACGCGCTCGGTGTAGTCGTGCAGGTGCGGACTGGTGTAGAGCCCGCATGAGCGGCCGGCCGCGCGCAGGATCGAGTCGATCATCGCCGAAACGCTGCCCTTGCCCTTCGTCCCGGCGACGTGGACCGTCAGCCGGTCCTCCTGTGGTTCGCCAAGCTCACGCAGAAGGCGGCGCACCGGCCCCACGTCCGGGCGGTCAAGAAAGCGGCCCGAACGCTCGAAGTCCGCGAACAGGAGCAGGTAGTCGATCGCCTCGTCGTACGTCATACGGCGGCTAGTCTATCGCGGCCACGGTCGGGCCCGCGTCTATTCGGGGGGTGGAGGTGGTGGCGGCGGCAGCGGATCGGCAGCTGGCCCCGGCGTGAACGAGAGGGCGCCCGCGGAAGGCGGTGGCCGCCGCTCCTTGATCGGCAGGCCGTCCTCAAGGAACGGAAAGCCGGCGGCCAGGACGACAAACGCAACGAGTGAGACCACGAAGCCCAGCCAGTCGTTACTGGCGTCGCCCCAGTAGAACATCGCCGTCAGGAAGACGATCAACCCGCCACCGAGAAGCCCCGCCCGCAGCGGGTTGAAGCGCCCGCCCAGGCCCAGGACGGCGGCAGCGAACAGCGCCGAAGCGATAATCGCCAGGATGATCATGATGTTCCGCTCGTAGTCGCCGTCGTCTGCGTTCCCGGAGAACGCATCGCCGGCCAGCGAATCCTCGACGAAGGGGATATCGAACGCACTGACGCCGGCCTCGTCGAGCAAGTCCTGGAGAGTCTCGCCCGATGGCAACGTCGCCTCGTAAAGAGAACTCCCGGAGTAGAGCTCATAGCGGATCTCGTCGCCCACGACCCGCACGCTGAAAACGTTGCCTTGCGCAGCCTGCTCCACGAAGTGATCGGCGTCGGCCGGAAGGAAGGCGTCGTCGAAAGAGACCGAGCCGAAGTCCAGGACGGACGACAGGTCTGTGCTGGACTGGTTGGGATCATGATAGAAGCCGAAGACGCCGGTGACGACGACGAAGAGGCTGACCAAGGAGATGCAAAGGAAGTAGACGACGCGCAAAACGCCGGCCAAGGGTGGGTCAACGCGGCTCATCGGCCCTCACTTTCCTGGGTGCGCGAGGCGGGTCGGAACGGCGCCATTATAGCATCGGGCAACTCCCGCCAGCGGATTATGTTGGCGCTTAACAAAGCGTTCACACGCGCGCCTTGACAGTATCCCGCAAGAGGGCTTAGTTTGGGGCGAAGCACGAGACGATCGCACCCATTAGGGAGGCCGCAATGACGACCCGCACTCGCGAATCGGCCACCGACCGTATCTTCGACGGTATCCTGCAGCGGCAGGCCACGATGTTCGACGTTGTCCGAAGCAACAACGAGCGGATCAACCGCTTTAACCACAGCGTGATCGAGGGCGCCCGCCAGGGCAGCCGCGACTGGGCCGCAGTCGGCCGGCGCTGGGCCACCAAGCCAACCGACATCGTCGGTGTCTACGAAGCAGCGGCCGAGGCCATCGGCAACTCGCAGACCCGCACTCTGGCGCTGGCCCGCGAATGGGTCGAGGACGCCACCCAGTCGCAGCGTGAGACCGCCGACGCGCTGCGCCAGGGCCTGGGAGATGCCCGCGAGGCGTTGCAGCGCGTGCAGGAAAGCGCGCCGAAGCTCCTGCGCCGGGTCACCGCCCGCCGCGACGGCGAAAAGGCCGCCTCCTAGCCCCCGACACCGCTCAGGTATAAATCTCAGCCCCAGCACGACCGACTAGGGGCCTGAACATATGCACACCTCTCGTCAGCCATCGATTTGGTTATGTTTTGGCATTTTCTTGCAGGTTTTCCCCAATTAGCACACGGTTTGTGATATTTTGACTATTACGCGGTTTACCTAGCGGTTAAGGTTTCGTATAGCCGACGCGTTTTGAAGGACGCAGCGGTGCCAGCCGTCTCCGACGGATAGGGGGCGAGCCCAATAAAAGAGGCAATCCCAGGGGAGGACTTCATCGTGAGTACATATCGCAATTCGACCATCGCTCAGCGGCTGCTGGGCCACACCGGCCTCATTCTTGGCGCAGCCGCCATCTTGATTCTCACGGCCCTCGCCGCGATCTACACTCTCGCCCCAGCCGGCGCCAACGACCAGGACGATATAGCCTGCAATGACGCGATACCGGCCGGCTACACGTGCGTACCGCTCGTCAACAAGCCAAACTCTGGGCCCGGCATCACGTCGCCTGCTGTCGGCGAGCTCTTCTACAAGTGGGAAAGCCCGGACACGATGCTCATCGCCATCAAGGCGCTGTTTAACCAAGGCTCCGTCGATGACGGTGCCGACCACCAGTTCTGCCTGGACGACGACGACGACCCCTACAACGAAGGCTCGGTCGGGTCTGGCAACCTGCCACCTCACTGCACCGGCGGCGGCTCTGCCGCAACCAACGTAACCGACGGCTCGGGCAACATCCTCCCCGCCGCCAACGGCGAACTCGACGGCTCCGGCGAGTACGAGGTGCGCGTCTCGAACATGTCCAGCGACGGTACCGTCGATAGCCTGCTGTACTACAGCTTCAACGACGTCACCGGCTACACGTACTTCGTCTACCACGTGAACATCGGCAACTCCTCGACGCAGGCCTTCTGGCTGACCTCACCGCCGACCCCGACGCCGACACCGACACCATCTCCGACGCCGACGCCGACTCCCACGCCGACGCCGACACCAACTCCCACGCCGACACCGACACCGACGCCAACCCCGACGCCCACCCCCACACCCACACCGACAC
>JADFKG010000087.1 GCA_022565075.1 Chloroflexota bacterium
ACAGGAGGCGCCGGCTCGCGTTCACGAGCTCGAATCGTGGGGAGCGCTGTTCGACCGCACGGACGACGGGCGCATCCTGCAGCGCGCGTTCGGCGGCCACCGCTACGACCGGCTGGCGCATGTCGGCGACCGCACCGGCCTGGAGATGATCCGCACGTTGCAGCAGCACGCCGTGCACAAGGGCATCGACGTCCACATGGAGTGCACGATATCGCGACTGCTCAAGGACGGCGACCGCATCTCCGGCGCCGTCGGCTACTGGCGGGAGAGCGGCGACTACGTCGCCTTCAAGGCGAAGGCCGTCGTCCTGGCAACGGGCGGCACCGGTAAGGCGTTCCGGATCAACTCCAACTCGTGGGAGTACACCGGCGATGGGCACTCGCTCGCCTACTGGGCAGGCGCTGAGCTGATCGACATGGAGTTCATCCAGTTCCACCCGACGGGCATGGTCTGGCCGCCCAGCGTGCGTGGCATCCTCGTCACAGAGGGTGTGCGCGGCGACGGCGGGACGCTCACGAACTCCGAAGGTAAGCGCTTCATGTTCGGGTACATCAGCGACTACTTCCGCGCGGAGACGGCCGAGACCGAAGAAGAGGCCGATCGCTGGTACGACGACAAGCTCAACAACCGCCGCACACCGGACCTGCTGCCGCGAGACGAGGTGGCGCGCGCGATCGTCGCCGAGGTGAAGGCCGGGCGCGGCAGCCCGCACGGCGGCGTCTTCCTCGACATCTCCTCACGGCGGCCGGCGGACTACATCAAGCGCGCGCTGCCCAGCATGTACCATCAGTTCAAGCAGCTCGCCGACGTCGACATAACTGCTGCGGCGATGGAAGTCGGCCCGACGATGCATTACACGATGGGTGGCGTCCGCGTGGAGCCCGACAATGGTGCGGCTACGGTGCCCGGCCTCTTCGCTGCTGGCGAATGCGCCGGTGGCATGCACGGTGCAAACCGCCTCGGCGGCAACTCGCTCTCAGACCTGCTCGTGTTCGGCCGGCGCGCTGGGATGGGCGCCGCCGAATACGCCCTCGGCCTCGGCTCGCCGCCAGCGCTTGACGATGCTGATATCGCCGTCGTCACCGCTGAGATGGACGCGAGTTTCAGGAGCGACGGCGACGAGAACCCCTACACCATCCAGTCGGACCTGCAGGACGCGATGCACACGCTCGTCGGCATTATCCGCACCGGCTCCGAGATCGAGGAAGCGCTCGGCAAGATCGCTGAGCTGAAGGAGCGCGCGGCAAAAGCCGGCGTCACCGGGAGCAAGGCGTACAACCCCGGCTGGCACCTGGCGATGGACCTGCGCTCGCTACTGACCGTCTCAGAAGCGATCGCCCGGTCGGCCGCGGAGCGGACCGAGAGCCGCGGCGGCCACACACGCGACGACTACCAGGAGAGCGACCCCGAGTGGGGCAAGTGGAACCTCTCGCTGAGCCAGAATGCGGACGGCTCGATGAAGCTGGAGAAGACACCGCTGCTGGAGATACCGGCTGATCTGGCGGCGCTGATCGAGGAGGCTGGATAGGTGCCAGGTGTTAGGTGTTAGGTGTGAGTGAGCGGGTGCGGTCGCACAGAGATCTAATCGTGTGGCAGAAGGCTATGGCTCTCGTGGACTCGATCTATGATGCGGCGGAGGGCCTGCCACAGCGGGAGAGGTACGGGCTCTGGAGCCAGATGACTCGGGCGGCCGTGTCTGTCCCAGCGAACATCGCCGAAGGTAGAGCGCGATCGACCGCCAAGGACTTCGCGAACTTCCTCGCAGTTGCGCGCTCATCTCTGATGGAGCTGGATACGCTAGTGACAGTTTCCCTGAGAAGGAGCTACATCGACGACGCGGCTGAGACCGATCTACTGAGCCAGATCGAGGAGGTCAGCAAGATGTTGAGCAGCCTCAGGCGCCGGATCCTGACCAAGGGAGCCTCGTCATGACACAAGCTGACACCTCGCACCTCGAACCTGGCACCTCACGCACCGTGACGTTGCGGGTGTTTCGTGGCGACGCCAGCGGTGGCGAGTTCGTCGACTACACCGTCGAAATGGACGAGGGGCAGGTCGTGCTTGACGTCCTGCACACCGTGCAGGCGACGCAGGCCGGAGATCTGGCGGTGCGCTGGAACTGCAAGGCCGGCAAGTGCGGCTCCTGCAGCGCCGAAGTCAACGGCAATCCGTGCCTGACGTGCATGACGCGCATGAACACGTTGGACGTGAGCCAGCCGATCAGCGTGGCGCCGATCAAGACGTTCCCGCTGATCAAGGACCTGGTGACGGACGTCTCGTTCAACTACGAGGGGGCGAAGCAGATCCCGGCGTTCGCGCCGCGCGCGCCCGACGCCGCCGACGGATCCTATCGCATGATGCAGCAAGACATCGAACGCGGACAGGAGTTCCGCAAGTGCATCGAATGCTTCCTCTGCCAGGACGTCTGTCACGTCATCCGCGACCACCCGGAGAACAAGCCGAACTTCATGGGCCCGCGCCAGTTCGTGCGCCTGGCGGAGCTGGAGATGCACCCGTTGGACACGGCCGATCGGACCGAGTTCATCCGCGAGGCCGGCGGCATCTCCTACTGCAACATCACGAAGTGCTGCACTGAGGTCTGCCCGGAGAGCATCCACATCACGGACAACGCGATCATCCCGCTCAAGGAGCGCGTTGCGGACAAGTACTACGACCCGTTCCGCTGGATCTTCGGCAAGCTGACCGGCCGCGGCTAGACAGCCGGTGCCCCTCCGCTCGTCCTGAGGCTCTCGAAGGGCCCACCTCCCGGTGAAACGCTGCCCTGTGCTGTGCCAGCATGGTTCGAGAGCCTCACCATGAGCGGTCGGGTCTCACCATGAGCGGACAGGTCGTCGAGCGCTAGTCAGACGGCGATGCTTCGGCGGCTGCTTCCGCCCCGGCCGCGACCGGCGTTGCCTGATCGGCGCGCTCCTCGGCGGCGAGCATATCCTTGAGCGCCCGCAGCGCCACCTCCACCTGCTCGTCGTCGGGTGGCTTCGTCGTGATCGATTGCAGCGCCAGGTTCGGCCACATGAGGACCTTCGTGACGGGGTTCGAGGCGAACGCACCCCCCAGGCGGATCAGCTCATAGGCGATCGAGGCGATCGCCGGGATCAGCACGATGCGGGAGACGACGCGCAGCCAGAGGTCGGGATTGCCGACGGCGGCGAAAACGAAGACGCTGACGACGACGACTGTGAGCAGGAAGCTCGTCCCGCAGCGGACGTGGGCCGTCGGGTGGCGCTGCACGTACTCGGGCTCCAGCGGGTCGCCTGCTTCGAGGGCGTGGATGCTCTTGTGCTCGGCTCCGTGGTACTGGTAGACGCGGCGTATGTCCGGCATGAGGCCGATTGCGGCCATGTAGCCGACGATAACGCCGAGCCGGATCAGCCCCTCGACGGCGACTACGGCGAGGTCGCTGCCGAGCAGGTCGTGAAGCAGGTCCGCCAGGAGCAGCGGTCCGGCGAAGAAGATGCCGCCGACGATGAGGAGCGAGACGACGACCATGACCCACATCGACCCGCCGGGGTCTTCTTCTTCCTCGCCCAGCTGGACGCTGGACGACCACATCAGCGCGCGCATGCCCAGCGCCAGCGTCTCCCAGAGCACGATGACGCCGCGGAGGAAGGGGATGCGCCGCACGACGCCCGAATAGACGCCCCCGAGCGTCTCCTGGCGCGTGGCGATGCCGCCGTCGGGACGGCGGCAGGCGATCGCCATCGTCTTCGGCCCGCGGATCATGACGCCTTCGATCACGGCCTGGCCGCCGTAGTACACGCGCTTATTCGGCATCGTTCTGGTTTAGGATAACCGCTGGCCGACGTAGCCGCAGAGCTTTAGCCTGGAAGGGCAGCTGCGGCAAATGAATGAGGCCCCGAGATGCGGGGCCTCAGAGCATGTTCTGACGGGATGCCTACTTCATGCCGTAGCGGCGCCTGAAGCGCTCGACGCGGCCGGCCGTATCTACGATGCGGTGCTCACCGGTGAAGAACGGGTGGCACTTGCTGCACACCTCGACCTTGACCTCGGGTTTGGTGGCGCGGGTGTCCCATCGGTTGCCGCAGGCGCAGGAGAATACTGCGTCCACGTACTCGGGATGAATATCGGTCTTCATTTCGTACCTGGTTCCTTACTCCGCACCCTCGCTGACGAGGATGCTTACTTTCTTGCGTCCGCCCTTCTTGGCGTACGGCGAGAACTTGACGTGGCCGTCCTTGAGCGCGAAGAGCGTGTGGTCGCGGCCCATGCCGACGTTGAGGCCGGGATGGATGCGCGTTCCGCGCTGGCGAACGATGATCGTTCCGGGCCGGACGACCTCGCCGTCGAAGCGCTTCACGCCGAGCCGCCGCCCCTTGGAGTCTCTGCCGTTCTTGGCGCTTCCGCCGCTCTTTTTGTGTGCCATCTATACAGTCTCCTCCGGCTGGTCCTTTGCTTCCGGCGCTGGCTGCGGGGCTTCTTCGGCTTTCGGCTCGTCCTTTGCCTCCGGCGTCGGCTGCTGGGCTTCCTCGGTCTTCGGCTCTTCAGCTTCCGCTTTCGGCGCAGCCTTGCTCGGTCGCCGCGTCGTGGTGGCCTTCTTGGCGGCAGGCTTCTTCGCGGTCGTTCGGCGGGCGCGCTTTGGCTTCGCTTCTGCTTCGGTGGTGGCCTCAGCGGCGGGAGCTCCGGCCTCTGGCGCTGCTTCCGGCGCTGCGGTCTCGGTCGTTAGCGTCTCCTCAGCGATGGGCTTGGCCTTCGGCTTGCGGCGGCGCTTGGGTGCCGCGCGCTTCGGCTTCTCGCCGGCCTCTGTGAAGGTGCCTGCCGCGGTCACGATCTCTTTGATCTGGAGGCGGGTGTAGTCCTGACGGTGGCCGTGGCGACGGCGGTATCGGGTCTTGTTCTTGTACTTGAAGACGAGGATCTTGCGGTCACGGCCGTGCTCGATGACTTCGGCTACGACCTTGGCCTTGTCGACCTCGGGGGTGCCGATGCTGACTTCGCCGTCGCCGCCGATGAAGAGGACGCCAAAGTCGACAGTCGATCCAACGTCGGCCTGGATGCGGTCCACGTCAAGCGTTTGGTTAGGCTCGACGCGGTACTGCTTTCCGCCTGCGCGAACTATGGCGTAAATGGGAGTCCTCCACGTTCTGAGACGGCGCAGAGACGCCGTCTCGTCGTCTGTCTTGAGGTTCGCCTGGGCACCCAACGGCCGCCCACAGGCCAACGAATTAAAATTGTAGCGCCCGTACGTGCCGTATGTCTAGCTTCGAGCGCTCAGGAGACGTCCGGGTCGATCCGCGAAGGCGATTCCCAGGCGAGGCCAGGTTTAGGCGGCGCGACCGGCTTCTCTGGCTCCTGGCCCTCTTCTGTGGTGCCCCCGTCGGCCTTCTCGTCGTCGGGCTGAGACTTGTCCTTGAGTTCGGTGCCCTCGAGCACGCTCGTCAGATACTCGCCCTCGATCATCTCTTCCTTGAGCAGTACTTTGACGATCGCGTCGATCCTGTCGCGGTTCTTGGTCAACAGCTTCTTGGCGGTGTCGTAGGCTCCGTCCAGGATCTGGCGCACCTCTTCGTCGATCTCTTCGGCGACTTTTTCGCTGTAGTTCCGCTGCTCGGAGATCTCACGGCCCAGGAAGATCATCTCTTCCTTGCGGCCGAATGTGCGCGGGCCCATGCGCTCGCTCATGCCCCACTGGGTTACCATCTGGCGGGCGAGGCTGGTCGCGCGCTGCAGGTCGTCCGAGGGGCCGGTCGTCGACTCACCGAAAACGAGCTCCTCGGCGACGAGGCCACCGAGGAAGGCGGCGAGCATGTCGTGGAACTGCGAGCGTGAGTACAGGTGGTGCTCTTCTTCCGGCAGGAAGCGGGTGAAGCCGCCGGCCTGGCCGCGAGAGATGATGCTGATCTTATACGGCGGGTCGGCGTTCGGCAGCGCAAAGCCGACGAAGGCGTGGCCAGCCTCGTGGTAGGCGATGATCTTGCGGTCCTTCTTGCTGATGACGCGGCTGCGTCGCTCGGGGCCGGCGATAACGCGGTCGACGGACTCGTCCAACTCGGACATTGTGATCTTCTTTTTACCGCGGCGGGCGGCGAGGATGGCGCCCTCGTTTACGAGGTTCGCCAGGTCGGCGCCGGTGAAGCCCGGCGTTTGCTTGGCCACCAGTTCGAGGCTGACGTCGCTGTCCAGCGGCTTGCCCTTGGAGTGGACGTTGAGAATCGCGGTGCGGCCCTTGATGTCGGGCTTGTCGAGCGTCACCTGACGGTCGAAGCGACCGGGGCGCATGAGCGCCGGGTCCAGGATGTCCGGCCGGTTGGTGGCGGCGAGGACGATGACGTTGGTGTTGGTGTCGAAGCCGTCCATCTCGACGAGGATCTGGTTCAGCGTCTGCTCGCGCTCGTCGTGGCTGCCGCCGAGGCCGGAGCCACGATGCCGGCCGACGGCGTCGATCTCGTCGACGAAGATGATGCAGGGCGAGTTGCGCTTGGCCTGCTCGAAGAGGTCGCGTACGCGAGACGCACCGACACCGACGAACATTTCGACGAACTCAGAGCCTGAGATCGAGAAGAAGGGTACGCCGGCCTCGCCGGCGACGGCCTTGGCGAGGAGCGTCTTGCCGGTGCCGGGCGGGCCGACCAGCAGCACGCCCTTGGGGATGCGTGCGCCGAGGGCCGCGAACTTCTCCGGGTACTTGAGGAACTCGACGATTTCCTTCAGCTCCTGCGTCGCCTCTTCGAGGCCGGCCACGTCCAGGAAGCTGACGTTGCTGCGTGTGCCGGTGAACATTTTCGCCTTGCTCTTGCCGAAGCTCATCGCCTGGTTGTTGGAGCCCTGCGCCTGGCGCAGGAAGAAGAAGATGATGGCGATGATGAATATGATGGGCAGGAACTGGAGGCCGATGCTCAGGACCCTGCTCCAGGCGCTCGCTTCCTTGATGTTGACCTCGGGATACTCGGGCGAACCGGGCGCCACGTTGTTCGCCTGGAGGATGCCGCGGACCGTATCGCCCTCTTCGATCTTTGTCGTGTAAGTGATGTCGTCGCCGCTCAGTTCGTAGTTGAGCGTGTCGCCGTCGACGTCTACTTTGACCACTTCGCCGGCCTGGGCCTGCGAAATGAACTGGCTCAGATCCTGGTCGACCTTGTCGCTGCCGCCGCCGCTCAGGACGGTGAAGACGATCGCGACGATCGCCACGAGGATGAGCAGGTAGATGAAGCTATTTCGTAGCCAGCGTCCGTTCATTCAGGCTCTTTCTCTAAAAGGGATCACGAGGCCCGGCGGCCTGCGCGTCACTATCTGGATTGTATCACAGGGCACTCGGCCGCTCGGCCGTCTGATAGTGTGACGGGCTGGGTGCCGAATCGGTTACAGCTACTCGTCTGACGACAGCTTTCCCGCCTGGGCCCAGTTGTTCTTTTCGATGTCCTCGAAGACGATGATGGTCGCTTCGGGCGTCGTGTGAGCGATGTTGACCATGGCGTCGGTAATGACGCGCGCCAGCTCCTTCTTCTGTGCTTCTGTCCTGCCTGTCCACATCTCGACGCGGACGATGGGCATGGCGTACCTCCCCTTGTTATACGATGGCGGCGTCTTTCGTGGCGCATCCGACGATCGCCGCATTCACGTTAGGGCGGTGCAGTCGCGGTGTCAATTGCTCATTTGGATAGACGCGTTGACAGTAACAACACTCGCAGCTAGCATTACGCCAACGATGCCTTCCCGCCGCCCTGACTTCGCCTTCGAGCGCCGCCTCTGGCGCCAGGACGTAACCTTCATCGCCGGCGTCGACGAAGTCGGGCGCGGACCGCTGGCGGGCCCGGTTGCCGCCGGCGCCGTTATCTTCGCGCCCGAGCCCAGATTCCGCTGGCTGAAGGGCGTAAACGACAGCAAGAAACTGACGGCCGAAGCGCGCGAGGAGTTGGCGCCGCTGATCTGGGAGCAGGCGTTGGCCGCGTCCGTCAGCTTCGTCTCGGCCGAGACGGTCGATCGCATCGGCATCGCGGAGGCCTCGCGTCAGGCGATGCTTGCTGCGCTGGGAGATCTCTGCGTGCGGCCGCAGTACCTGCTCCTCGACGCCTTTCCGCTGCGTGCTTGCCGTATCGATCAGACGCCGATCATCGGCGGCGACGCGATCTCGCGCTCGATCGCCGCAGCGTCGATCATCGCCAAGGTGGCGCGCGATCGCCTGATGGCGGCGCACGATGAGCGCTACCCCGAGTACGGCTTCGCCTCGCACAAAGGCTACTTCACGATCGAGCACGCCCGCGCGCTGCGCGAGATCGGTCCGTGCGAGCTGCACCGGCGGTCGTTCTCGCCGCTCAAGGAGCTGCTCCTCGGCCAGCAGCTCGAGCTGCTGCCAGAACCAGGGCCGGCTCTCGTGCCCGCTTCGCTATAATTGGCGGCGACCTGCCGACAGCATAACGAAGGAGCGCCCCGTGGCTACGATCGACTCCGTCTCCGGCCCGCTTGATACCGCCGACCTCGGCTTCACCCTGATGCACGAGCACATCATGGTGCAGTCTCCCGGCGTGAAGGAAAACTTCGCGGTGTTCGACCGCGAGGTGGAGCTGGCGAACGCCGTGCAGAGGCTGAAGGACGTGCAGGGCCGCGGCGTCAAGACGCTTGTCGACCTCACTGTCGGGAACTGGCGCGATATCCCCTTCGTGAAGGAGGCCGTGGCGGGCAGCGGCATGCAGGTGATTGTAGCCA
>JADFKG010000088.1 GCA_022565075.1 Chloroflexota bacterium
TAACATCCTGCTTACGCCGCTGGCCGTTGCGGCTCTCAGGGGCCACCGGGGGCTGCAGACAGAAGAGCGCATCAGAGCCATCGCCTGGGAAGATCACGACCTCATCTTCTGCAACGCTGTGGGGCGACACATCCAGGCGTCGAACCTGCTCAGGCGATCCTTTCGCCCTCTGCTTGCCCGCGCCGGGCTACCGATCATCAGGTTTCACGACCTCAGGCACACTGCCGCCACGTTGCTCTTGCTCGAAGGAGTACATGTCAAGGTTGTATCAGAGATGCTCGGCCATTCGTCCGTCAGCCTGACGCTGGACGTCTACAGCCACGTCTTGCCGAGCATGCAGAGCGATGCCGCGGCGAAGATGGAGGCGCTGTTCGCTGTCGAGAGCGCGGCGATCTAGCCCTAAGAGAACCGGAATCCCGAGACTCCTCGTTGCCGTCCGCTTGCGACTATCAGCCGATGTTCACTCTGGGAAACGCCGGAGACCGCTTCTCCACGAAAGATGCGACCCCCTCCTTGAAGTCATCCCTGCGGAGGCTGTCGGCCATCAGTTTGTTTGACTCTTCCAGCGCCTCATTCAGAGGGCGCATCAGGTGGAGGTAGACCTGCCGCTTCATGATCATGATCGACGTCGGAGAGCAGCTACGTGCGAGGTTTTCGATGTAGTCCCTGGCCTCGGCCAGCAGGTCTTCATGGGGAACGACTCGGTCAACGAACCCAAGCCGCTCAGCTTCGCTCGCGTCGAACTTGCGCGCGCTCCAGAGCAGGTCAAGCGCCTTCGACGGACCGAGCAGCCGGGGCAGAATCCAGCTTATTCCGTGCTCCGCGATGAGGCCACGCTGGGAGAACGATGTGGTGAAGACGGCCTTCTCTGAGGCGAACCGCATGTCGCAGAGTGCGGCGATTACGAACGACATTCCAGCGCACGGCCCGTTGACCGCCGCGATGACCGGCTTGGGGATCGACAGGATGAAGCTCCAGGTAACGCTGAACTCGGGATCGGTCTCTCGGCCGCCTGACTCGGCCCGGAGATTGCTAAGGTCCTCGTCCTGCTCGATCTTGCCGGAAGCAGCGATCTGGCCGAGGCTCCGCATGTCGGCCCCGGCGCTGAACGCGCGCTGTAGGGGGCAAAATGTCATCCGTATCTGGAGGAGGTTGACGCACTGAGCAGGTTTGGCCAACGTTGAGGCGATATTTCTCCACGGAGGCCTACCGTTGCTCACCTACCTTTCGCTCCTATGCTCCGCCCTGCGCGCAGCCCTGAGTTCCCGACAGCATCTCGTCCTTGAGAACCTGGCCCTCCGCCAGCAACTCACCGTCCTCTCCCGCCAGTCACGTCGACCCAGGCTTGACCCCTCCGACCGCCTCTTCTGGTCGTTCCTCTCCCAGCTGTGGCCGCGCTGGCAGTCGGCGGTGGTGTTTGTTCAGCCCGAGACGGTCATCCGCTGGCAGCGCACCGCCTGGCGACAGTATTGGACCTGGAAGAGCAGGCGGTCTGCGACTCCCGGCCGATCACGTGTCCCGAAGCAGGTTCGTGAGCTCATCCGACGACTGGCTCACGAGAATCCCCGCTGGGGCAGCGTGCGCATCGTGGGCGAACTCCGCAAGCTAGGCTACGACATCAGTTCTCGAACTGTGCGGCGCTACCGCCGACCAAGATGGCGAGGCCCGCCCTCTCAGTCCTGGCGAACTTTTCTCAAGAACCACGCAGCTCATATCTGGGCAACCGATTTCTTCACGGTTCAGACGCTAACCCTGAAGACTCTGTACGTGTCCCTCTTCATCTCTCATGACCGGCGCCAGCTAGTGCATCTGAACGTGACCCCGCGTCCCAGGGCAGAGTGGGTCTGGCGACAGTTGATTGAGGCCACACCCTGGGGTCAGCAGCCGAAGTTCCTCATCCGCGACCGCGACTGCTGCTACGGAGGGAGCTTCAATCGAA
This sequence comes from Chloroflexota bacterium, assembly GCA_022565075.1. Taxonomy (GTDB): domain Bacteria; phylum Chloroflexota; class Dehalococcoidia; order SM23-28-2; family RBG-16-64-32; genus CF-162. Next base: position 1,940 of record JADFKG010000088.1, read on the forward strand.
GGGCAGCTCGGCTGGGCATCGAAGCCGTACTCACCCCGATCCGGGCCCCCAAGGCGAACGCCATCGCCGAACGCGTGATAGGCACACTACGCAGAGAGTGCTTGGATCACCTGATCATCATCAACGAGAGGCACCTCCGCACCGTGCTGCGGGAGTACGAGGCCCACTACAACAACGGGCGACCTCATCGCACTCTGGGTCTCGAGACGCCCACCGGGCCACCTGCGCGGGCTGGCCCGCCGCTGGCCGGGCGGATCGTTGCCCGACCGGTGCTGGGCGGCTTACATCACGAGTATGAATGGCTGGCTGCGTGACCTGTTTCAGATACGGATGACATTTTGCCCCCCTACAGGCGAGCCTTCTGGCCGACATGGGAGACGCTTAGGTCGAGCGTAGCGCCTGGCGCAGACCAGATAACGTCCACAGGCTGAACGCCGCCACGAGGCCCAGTGCCACGGCATAGGCGAGCATGATCTTGTCGGGTTCTCCACTGATGAGGCTCCTGGAAGACTCAAGGATCGCCGTGTACGGATTGTAGTCTGCCGCGACCCGCAGCCAGCTGCTCAGGAGCGCGCGGGGCACGAACGCCGGCGAAAGCATCAGCACCAGGAAGATGGGCATAGACGCGCTTGTCTGCGCCCGCGTGATGCGCGTGCGGAGCGCGAAGCCCGTGGCCCAGAGTGCGGCGACTACGGTCAGAAGAAGAGCCAGGCCGTAGAGGCCTGCGAACTCAAGAACGTTGGCGTCCACTGCCACACCGACGGCCAAACCGACCAGGGTGAGGACAAACATGAGGACGAGCGCCAGCACTATGGAGCCGAGTATGTATCCCGCGATAACGCTAGACGGGTGCGGGGCGGCCAGGAGGAGCCGGCGCACAAAGCCGGTCTCGAAGTCGGAGGCGGCGGCCGCGCCAGCCGCGGCGCCCGCGAAGGCCGACCCTTGCAGCAGTACGTAAACGAAGAAGAACGTTGTGTATCCGGACGGGAAATCGAAGGCGGGAACGCTGGCGAGATTGGATAGGCCGCCGCCGCCGAGCGCCAGGAACAACAACGGCATCGCGAAGTAAGGCAGCGAGATTGCACGATTTCCGAGGAAGAGCCGGACCCTTCTCGAGGCCACGGTGAAAAGAACGGACGTGAAACTTGCCCGGCTCACGTTCGTTCCACCTTTCCGCGGAGTGCTGTCACTGAGGCGACCAGTCCCACGGCCAGCGCGCCGATCGCGACCAGGAAACCACGGGCCAGCGCCTCGGCGTCCCATCCCACAATGATGAGACTGCGAATGCTCTCGATGAAGTACGAGATGGGGTTGACCGTCGCAATGAGCCGGAACCAATCCGCCTCGATCAGGTCGCGAGGGAGAGTGAGCGACGATAGGAACAGGAGTGCGAACGTCAGCGGGAAGATCCCCTGCACTGTCTCCGGAGAGCCGGTCCGAAGCGCGACGAACGTTCCAATGCCGCTGATCCCCACCGTCAGAATGACGACGAGGACAGCAAGAAGAAGAGCGCCGAGGATACCAGATTCTATGTGCACTCCGACGATCAGCCCAACGATGAGGAAGATGCTCGCTTGCACGATCACCACTGCAGCGGCACCCATGAGGTGACCGACCAGGATCGCCACGCTGCTCGCCGGGGTCAGAAGCAGGCGATCCAGAAAGCCTAGCTCTATGTCGCTGGCGAACAGCGTGGCCGTCGACACCGCAGCCAGCAGGGAGATCTGGACGAATGGCGCCGCGAACACGAAGTCTTTATAGGACGCATCGGGAAATCCGGGAATACCGCCGGCTGCTGATACACCGCCGGCGAGGACTCCGAAGAAGATTAGCGGGAACACTGTAGTTGGGAGCATTACGGCAGGTTCGCTTAGCGCCCGGACAGCCGATCGGCGGGAGAGGTAGGCCATATGCGCTACGTTTGGCAGCTCAAGAGCCATCTGTGCCGTCCTCTGGCGAACCACCGGAACCCTCAAGCGAATACCCCGTCTTGGCGAGAAAGACATCATCCAGCGTCGGAGCGTGAAGGTTCAGCGCGGTGATCCGCAGGCCGCCGGCATCGATCGCCCTGACGATTTCGGCAAGATCCACAGTGCCGTTCGAGAGCCGCACCGCGATTGAGCCCTTCGACCGGGCCGGCACTTCCTCTCCGAACTGCGCAAGAACCTCAGCGAGGGCGCTGCTGTCCTCCGGATTGACGGCCAGCGCCTCTACGCTGGGACGACCGATGTCCGCCTTGAGAAACTCTGGTGTGCCCTCGGCCACGATCTTTCCGTGGTCGATGATCCCTATGCGGTCAGAGAGCGCATCAGCCTCTTCGAGGTACTGCGTTGTGAGGAAGACGGTGACACCCTCTTCTCTGGCCAATCGCCTCACCTCTGTCCAGATCGCGCTGCGACTCTGAGGATCGAGACCCGTCGTTGGCTCGTCCAGGAAGAGAACTCGTGGCCTGTGGATCAGTGACATGGCGAGGTCCAGGCGCCGCTTCATGCCGCCCGAGTAGCCGATGACCTTGCGACCAGCGGCCTCTGACAGGCCGAACTGCTCCAGAAGTTGGTCCACCCGCTGTGCTCTCTCCCGTCCGGGCAGCGAGTGGAGCGCCGCCTGCAGCCGCAGGTGATCGCGACCCGACAGCAGAGGATCGAGCCCGGCCTCCTGAAGCGCGGCACCGATCGCGGCCCGGACGTGCCGTCCCTCCTGGACGATGTCGTGGCCCGCCACGAGTGCCGTTCCGGATGTCGGAGGAAGCAGAGTCGTCAACATCAGAATCGTCGTTGACTTCCCAGCTCCGTTGGGCCCAAGGAACCCGTATATTTCGCCCGGGCGGACTTCGAGATTGATGGCATCGACCGCCCGCGGACCGTCCTTGAATACGCGCGTGAGCGACCGGACGTCGATGGCGAGCGGCTGGCTCTGCGTTGTCACAGACACGAGCGCCCAGGTCGAATCACCACTGGAATCGCACGAAGCGACGTCCTGCGTTCAGGGTATCCGTGCATCCACTTCAGCCAACTCTTCTCGCGCGCTGTCCGGGTGATGCGGGCAGATATGATTTGGACCTCCGTATTACTGGCTGAGAGAAATTATGTGGCAATCGGGGTATGACGTCTGTCATGCAGGCGGGGAGACTTGTGTGGGGCAATACCCGAGGGGCTACTGTGCCATCACAGTCGAGGAGCGTATCTAGATTCGTTCAGTCCACCGGCGTGAACGCCCAACTCTCCCCGCGCTGGGTGCGAAGGGAGCGGTTTCTTTGATCGCTCTGGCCGTGATCTGCGTCTTCGAGATCTCGGAAGGCTGCTCGAACACTGGCGGCGGGCAAAGACTCTCTGTCTCGCTGCGGCTGAACCCGCGGAAGGTGATTACCCCTGGGCCAGAATCTAAGGGCCGTTCGGCCCTGTTTGTCGGGCAAGGAGAGACTCTATCTTGGGGTCGACGGCGGCCCCGTAGGGCATTGCCCTACGTACCGGAGGAAATGGTGACACAGACAGAGGACCCTGCGCGCAGCCCGGTTGACAGACGACGTTCGAGCGGCGGCACACTGCCGGAGCGCAAGAAAGAAGCCACGCTTCCTTCTTGCGTACCCAAACCGCCTGTCGGCTGCACCCTCTGCGAAAATGCGGGCTTCGTTGGCGGGGTACTTGGTGATCTCGGCGCCGCCCTCGATGAGGCACGCGTCTACCATGGCCAAATTCAGGAGATGTCATCGCGGATCCTGACGGCTCACGAAGAGGAGCGAAAGCGGATCGCCCGCGAACTCCACGACGACACCGCACAGGCGATCACTTCTATACTCGTCCGCCTGCGGCTGCTGGAGCGCTCGACCGAAGACGCCGGAGTACTCAAGAACGTAGGTGAGCTGCGGGAGCTGACGTCGGGCGCGCTGGACTCAGTCCGGCGCGTGGCCATGGACCTGCGGCCGGCTTCGCTGGATGACCTAGGACTGCTGCCCGCACTCCAGTCCTACGCCGAACGGTTCTCGCGCAGCACGCCGATCGCCGTAACAATGGAAGTCGAGGGACTCGGGAAGCGGCTGCCGCGTGACGTTGAACTTGTACTCTACCGGGTCTTTCAAGAGGCGCTAACGAACATCTCCAAGCATGCTTCCGCGACGACTGCGCTGGTGCAGGTAAGGCAGAAGGGCAACGAGGTCACGCTCGTCATCACGGACGACGGCGACGGATTCGATCCGGGTTCACTCAGCCCAACGCAGGGCTCGGGCCTGGGTCTTTTCGGTATGCGAGAACGGCTGACGCTGGTCGGAGGCGTCGTGGAAGTGGAGTCGGCGAAGGGGAAGGGCACCAGGATCGCGGCGCGAGTACCACTCGCCAAGAGGTTAAGGGCGGGAAGATGAGTGAGACGAAAACGGACGCGAAGATACGAATCGTCCTTGCGGATGATCATCAGGTTCTTCGTTCCGGGCTCCGCGCTCTCCTCAACATGGAGCCGGACTTCGAGGTCGTAGGCGAGGCTTCGAACGGACTCGAGGCGATGAAACTCGCGGAGACCCTGCGGCCGGACATAATCGTCATGGACATATCGATGCCTGAGATGGACGGACTAAAGGCCGCGGAGGGCATTCGTAGCCTGGGCCTGCAGTCGAAGATCGTGATGCTAACGGTCCACGCCGATGAAGAGTATCTTTTCCAGACACTGAAGGCGGGCGCGTCCGGCTTCGTGCACAAGAGTTCCGCCGACCGCGAGCTCATCGAAGCGATTCGCACTGCGAACCGGGGAGACGTATTCCTCTACCCCTCGGCGATCAAGAAGCTCCTTGGGGAATACCTCCGCGGAGAGTCGAGGCGGGCGGATGCGAAAGGCCGGCTTACCAGCCGTGAACTCGAGGTCCTGAAGGCGACGGTCGAGGGTTATACGAACCAGGAGATCGCGGAACAGCTTGTGATCAGCCCCAAGACGGTCGATACCTACCGCCAGCGGATCATGGAGAAACTCAACCTTCACCATCGCTCCGAACTCATCCGGTACGCGCTCAAACGCGGCTATCTGGTGCCCGGTGAGTAACCAGCGGTGGGGCGTGCCTCACGGTTCGATTCTCCAAAGTCCGGCAGACAAGCGCAGACGGCGGCTGTACTGAAGGCGCAATGGCGATACCGATAATCAGCTTCGTCGGTAACTCCGGCGTCGGCAAGACTACGTTCCTCGAGAAGCTCATCGCTGTTCTGAAGGCTCGCGGCTACCGCGTGGCGGCGATCAAGCACGATGTCCATGAGTTCGAGGTCGACTACCCGGGTAAAGACTCCTGGCGCCTGACCAGAGCCGGCAGCGACATCGTCCTGCTCTCGTCTGCGGACAAGCTGGCCCTGATTGAGCGCCCGGATGCAGAGCGTACTCTGGACGAGCTGGTGGCGATGGTGGACGACCGCGTCGACATCGTTCTCACAGAGGGCTATCGGGGCGCCGCTGCGATGAAGATCGAGGTCTCTCGCTCGGCGCACAGCCACGAAATCACGGGGAGGCTTGATGATCTCCTGGCGATCGTCACGGACGCGGCCTTCGATTACCAGGTGCCGCAGTTCGGCCTGGAAGACGCTGCCGGCGTTGCGGACTTCCTTGAGCGGCGCTTTTCGCTGGAGCCTTCGACGAAAGGGCTCTCAGGGAAGGTTGACCGTTGAGCGATCGCCGCCGGGCGACCGGCATCGTCCTGGCCGGCGGACGCAGCGTGCGCATGGGCGCTGACAAAGCCAGCCTCAAGTTGTCGAATCAGACCCTCCTGTCGCGCGTCGTCCAGACAGTCTCACTCGTCTGCCCGGAAGTCATCATCGCCGGTGGCGAACAGAGGCTCGCCGACGGCTTTGGGTCCGATGTGCGTTGGGTCGCCGACCCGCCCGGCTCAGCCGGGCCGCTGGCCGGCGTCACCGCCGGACTGCAGGCAGCGCGCCACGATGCCTGTCTGGTGGTGGCGTGCGACATGCCCTTTCTTAATCCAGCCCTGCTGAGCCACCTCTTCGACCGCCTGGAGAAGTTCGACGCGGTGGTGCCGGTTTCGCACGGGGTCAGTCAGTACCTGCACGCTGCCTATTCGCGGTCGGCCGCGACGACGGCTCAAACACTGCTCCGCCTCAAGGCCCGGTCTGTGCACGAACTTGTCGTGCGCCTGCAGGTGCTCCATCTGTCCGAGAAACAATGTGCCCGGTTCGACCCCATCGGCCTCAGTTGCTTCAACATGAACACCCCCGCCGACCTGGCCCTCGCTCTCACGCTCGATGCCCACAGCAGTTCCGGCGCGGCCATCAGCCGGTGTGAATACTCCATCGACCGCGCCGGCGGCCCCCGCAATGGCTGAGCGGCCCAACCCCCTGGTCGGCCCGCACATGACGGTGCGCGAGGCCGTCCTTGCCTACCCAGGCATCGAGGCGGTGTTCGAGCGACACGGTCTGGCCGGCTGCGGTGGCGCGGAAGGTCCCATCGAGCCGATCGCCTTCTTCGCACGCGTCCACGAAGTCGACCCGGCGGCGCTCTTGCGCGCCCTCAACGAGTTCGCCGCAAAGCGCACCGGGGCCGTCAGCCTACCGCTGGTGGATGAGCGGCCGAAGCAGCCGTTCGAGACGTATCGCCTGGCCATCTTCACGTCGCTAGCCCTGGCGCTTGCCGGTGGCTTGCCGCTGGCCGTCCTCGTGGCGCTGG
>JADFKG010000001.1 GCA_022565075.1 Chloroflexota bacterium
TCGATCCCTTCCTCGAGCACGATGCGGAGTCCTTCCCGCAGCGCGTAGAGCATCGTCATCGGCGGCGTGTGGTGGTACATACGCGTGGTGCCACCGCCCCAGTAGCGCCCGAGGATGTTCAGGTCGAAGTAGAAGCTGGAGACCAGCTCCTTGCGGCTCTGGATCACCTGCATCGCCGCCTCGCTCACGGTCAGCGGCGCCATTCCCGGCGGGCCGGACAGGCACTTCTGCGTGCCGGCGTAGCAGACGTCGATGCCCCAGTCGTCGATCCTTAGCTCGCAGCCGGTGAGGCTGGTGACAGCGTCGACCAGCAGGAGCGCACCGGCCTCGTGCGTGATGCGTGAGATCTCTTCGAGCGGCTGCAGGATGCCGGTGCTCGTTTCGCCGTGCACGATCATCACGGCCTTCGTCCGGCCAGCTTTCTTGAGCGCCTCACTGATCTGCTCCGGCTCGATGATGCGTCCCCAGTCGGCCTCGACGGGGAAGACGGTAGCGCCACAGCGCTTCGCCATGTCAGCCATACGCGTACCGAAGAAGCCGTTCATGCAGACGATGACGTTGTCGCCCGGCTCGGTGATGTTGTAGATGGCCGCCTCCATGCCGGCGGTGCCGGTGCCGGAGATCGCCATCGTCATGTCGTTCTCCGTGCGGAAGGCTGTGCGCAGCGGCCGCTGCGTGTCGTCCATGAGCTGGATGAACACGGGGTCAAGGTAGCCGATAACCGGCTGCATCATCGCCCGGTAGACGCGCGGGTGTACGTTGGACGGCCCGGGGCCAAGCAGCTGCCGGTGCGGCAGGTTCAGTTCGCCAAGCGGTTCAGAGGTCATGGCTACATCCTTGTTCTTGTCATCCTGAGCGGCAAGTCCGCCGAGAGGCGGACGTAAGCGAAGGATCTGCGACCTCGCGCGATCACTCAACCTCCATGGGGCATCACCAGTCCGCGCCGAGATCACTCCAATCCGGATTAGTGCTCCTTATTAGAGCGGCCTTTCGCCTTCTCGTCCACCCCTTGAGCTGCTTCTCCCGGGCGAGGGCCGCGTGGACGTCCGATGTCTGCTCGAAGTAGACCAGCCGTTTCAGCCGATAGCGCTTCGTGAAGCCCTCGACGACACCAAGCTTGTGTTCCGCAAGGCGTCGCGTAAGATCGCTCGTCACGCCGATGTAGAGGGTGCCACTGTGGTTCGTAAGGATGTAGACGTAGTAGTCCCGCACGGTCACAGGATCACCGATCGCGTCCCGGAGCCCCAAGCGCTATCTGGCGCGCCGGCACTCCTCTCTACCTGTCATCCTGAGCGGCAAGTCCAGCGCCAGCCGGACACGAAGGAAGGAGCTATTTTCCGCTGAAGAACGTGAAGTCGAACTCCGTACAACGTCCGCCGAGTTTCGGCCTGCATTTCCGGCCGCAGCTCGCCAACGCGGCGCAGAGATCCTTCGCTTCGGATAACGGCGGTTAGTTCTCTACCAGCCTTTAGCCCTCGATAGTCGCCCTGCCTCAGACGGCCGGCTCAGGATGACAGGTAGGAAGGATGACGCCTATGCCGGCGGTTGCCAGCGCAGCACCGGCTTGCGGGCCGCCGACGCTTCGTCCAGGCGGCGGAGCGGCGCGGTGGTCGGAGCGGCCTTGACGATCTCGGGCGTCTCGGTGCACTCGCGGTCGATGGCCAGCATCGCGTCGCAGAAGGCGTCCAGCGCCTCGATGCTCTCCGTCTCGGTCGGCTCGATCATCATCGCCTCGTCGACGATCAGCGGGAAGTAGATCGTCGGCGGGTGGAAGCCGTAGTCGATCAGGCGCTTGGCGATGTCCAGCGTCTTCGGCCCGCGCGCCTTCTGACGCGAGCCCGAGATCACGACTTCGTGCATGCAGGGCCGGTCGACGGCGAGCTTGTAGGCGCCCTTGAGCCGCGCCTGCACGTAGTTGGCGTTGATGACGGCGTTCTCGCTGACGTCGCGCAGTCCGTTGCCGCCGAGCGACTTCATGTAGGTGAGCGCGCGGACGAGGACACCGAAGTTGCCGTGGAACGCCATCGTCTTGCCGATCGATTTCGGCGGCCGTGCCAGGCTGAAGCTCCCGTCAGACCGTTCGACGACCGGCGCCGGCAGATACGGCGCGAGGTGCGACTTCACGCAGACGGGCCCGGCGCCGGGGCCGCCACCACCGTGCGGAGTTGAGAACGTCTTGTGCAGGTTGAGGTGCACGACGTCGAAGCCCATATCGCCAAAGCGCGCGCGGCCCAGGAAGGCGTTCTGGTTCGCGCCGTCGCCATAGAGGAGCGCACCTTTGGCGTGCAGCATTTCGGCGACCCGGCCCACCTGGCGATCGAACAGGCCGAGCGTCGAGGGCAGCGTGTACATCATCCCGGCGACCGTCTCGTCGATATTCTCGGCGAGGAAGCCGCTGTCCGCGTTACCGTCGGCGTCGCATGGAACGATGACGACGTCGAAGCCAGCCATCGCCGCGGTCGCCGGGTTCGTGCCGTGAGCGGATTCAGGTACGAGCACCTTGCGGCGCGCGCTATCGCCGCGGTCCTGGTGGTAGGCCTTGATCATGAGAATGCCGGAGAGCTCGCCCTGTGCACCGGCGGCCGGCGCCAGACCCGCCGCGTCCATGCCCGTGATCGTACAGAGCCACGTCTGCAGCTCGTACAAGAGTTCGAGCGCGCCCTGCACCGTCGCGGCTGGCTGTTGCGGATGGACAGCGGCGAAGCCGGGCAGGGCGGCGACGTCCTCGTTGACCTTGGGGTTGTACTTCATCGTGCACGACCCCAGCGGATAGAAGCCGGTGTCGATGCTGTAGTTGAGCCGGCTGAGCGCCACGAAGTAGCGGATGACCTCGTTCTGCGCCATCTCGGGCAGCCGCAGATCGTCCCGCAGGAAGCGCTCGTCCGGGAGCGGCGACTGCGGAACGTCGAGCGCCGGGAGCATGACGCCCTTCCGTCCGGGGCTGCTGTGGTCGAACGTCAGCTTGCCGCCAACGTCGGTGTGCGGCGGGGCCATCGGCTGATCGAGGGAGACGTGTTCGTCAGTCATGGTCATCGTCCGGCCTCCGCCAGGGCATCGCGGAACCTGTCGATGTCTTCGCGGGTGTTCATCTCGGTGACGCAGACGAGCATGCTGCCTTGCCCGTCCGGGCCTTCGACGAGATGCGAGACGTCGAGGCCGCCGATTATGTCGCGTTCCAGCAAGCGCTCGTTGATCTCGGCCGGCGGCTTCGGGCAGCGCACGACGAACTCCTTGAAGGCCGGCAGCGATAAGTCGACGGAGTAGCCGTCGAGCGCGTCGATCTCCGCCGCGGCGTAGCGCGCCTTGTGGTAGCAGGTCTCGGCGATCGTGCGCAGGCCGTGCTTCCCGACCGTCGCCAGGTAGACCGTCGCCGCCAGGCCAACGAGCTGCTGGCTGGTGCAGATGTTGGACGTCGCTCGCTCGCGGCGGATGTGCTGCTCACGGGTCTGCAGCGTCAGCACGTAGCCGGTGCGGCCGTCGAGGTCCGTCGTGCGGCCGACGATCCGGCCCGGCATCTGGCGCACGTAGTCCTGCTTGCAGGCGAAGAGACCGATGTAGGGGCCGCCGTAGTTCACCGGCCAGCCCAGGCTCTGCCCCTCCGCCACCGCGATGTCCGCGCCGTACTCGCCCGGCGGCGTCAGCAGGCCCAGCGATATCGGGTCAACGGCCGCCACGTAAAGCGCGCCCGCGGCCCGGGCCGCTTCGCCGAGCGACCAGACGTCCTCAAGGCCGCCGAGGAACGCCGGCTGCTGGACGGCGAGGCAGGCGTGCTGATCCGTGACGCCCGTGTCGTCGACGACGTCCACCGCCAGGCCGGGGCCGAACGCGTAGGTGCGGACGACCTCGAGCCAATCCGGGTTCACGCTGCCGTGGATCGCGATGCGCCCGCGCCCGGAGATGCGGCAGGCCATGAGGCAGGCCTCGGCGAGGGCGCTGGCGCCGTCGTACATACCGGCGTTGGCGACGTCCATGCCCGTCAGCTCGCAGGTCAGCGACTGCAGCTCGAACATCGTCTGCAGCGTGCCCTGGCTGATCTCGGGCTGGTAAGGCGTGTAGGCGGTGGCGTACTCGCCCCGGCTGACCACGTGCGCGACGGTGCTGGGGATGAAGTGCCGGTAGGCGCCCGCGCCGAGGAACGACGTCGTGCCGTTCGCCGCGACGACGTTCTTGCTCGCCAGGTCCGCCATCTCGCGCGTCAGTTCAAGCTCGGAGAGCGCCGGCGGCAGGTCGAGGCCATCGATGCGGAACTCCGGCGGGATGTCCGCGAAGAGTTCGTCGGACGAGGCGACGCCGACGGCGTCGAGCATACGGCGGCGGTCTTCGTCAGTGTTCGCGATGTAAGGGTGCGGGGACGAGGCCATCAGTCGCCCTCCGCCTCGATGAACGCTTCGTACTCGTCGGCCGAGAGCAGCTTGTCCAGCTCCGCCGGGTCCGAGAGGCGCACCTTGATTAGCCAGCCGTCGCCGTACGGGTCGTCGTTCACCGATTCGGGGCTGTCGGCGAGGCCGTCGTTGGCCTCGGTCACCTCACCGGAGACCGGCGCGAAAAGCTCCGACACCGCCTTCACGGACTCGATCTCGCCAAGCTTCTGCGCGGCGCTGATTTCCGCGCCGACCGCGGGCAGCTCCACGAAGACGATGTCGCCCAGCTGGTCCTGCGCGTAATCGGTGATGCCGATCGTGCCGCTGTCACCTTCCACGCGCACCCACTCGTGTTCCTTCGTGTACTTCAGTTCAGGCGGGCTGACCATGCGTCTCCTTCCGGACGGATCCTTCGGATCAGTTCTTCTTCGGTCTCTTGTACAACGGCCTCGGCACGACCTCGACCGGCAGCGCCTTCCCCCGAACGTCGACCTCCAGCCGGCATCCAACTTCGCCGAGCGCCGGCGGCACGAAGCCGAGTCCGATGCTGAGGCCAAGCGTCGGTGAGAAGCCACCGCTCGTGACAACGCCAACGTCGGCGCCATCGTTGCGGATAGCGTGCCCGTGTCGCATGATGCCGCGATCGAGCGCCCGCAGGCAAACGAGCCTCCGCGTGACGTCTCGTTCCTTGGCCCGAACGAGCGCCCCGCGCCCCAGGAACTCCGCGCCGTCATCAAACGTGACGACCCAGTCGAGGCCGACCTCGAACGGGTTCGTTTCCTCGTCGATGTCGTTCCCATATAGCAGAAGCGCCGCCTCCAGCCGCAGCGTGTCCCGAGCACCGAGCCCGCACGGCGTCACGCCGGCTTCGAGCAGGGCGCGCCAGAGCGCTGGGCCGCCCTGGTCCTCGATCACAAGCTCCAGCCCGTCCTCGCCCGTGTACCCCGTGCGCGAGGCAAAGAGCGTGTGCCCTTCCCAGTCTGTCTCGCCGCAGCGCCGCGGCTTGAGCGAGCGTACGAAGTCCGCGCCGATTACGGCATCGAGCCGGGCGAGCGCGTCCGGGCCCTGCACGGCGATCATCGCCGTCGAGTGGTGGCGGTCGACGAGGCGCGCGTCGAACTGCGCAACGTGGCGGGCCATCCAGTCGCGCATCTTCGGCGCGTTGGAGGCGTTGACCACGATCAGCCAGCGCTCATCCTCCAGCCGGAACACGTAGACGTCGTCCAGAATGCCGCCGTCCTCGCGGCAGGCGGCGGCGTAGTGGCCCCCGCCCGGCGCAAGGGTCGTCACGTCCCACGTGCTCACGTGGCGCAAGAAGCGGCCGGCGTCCGGGCCGTGGACTTCGAAGCGCCCCATGTGCGAGACGTCGAACATCCCGGCCGCGCCGCGCACAGCGTTGTGCTCCTCGACGATGCCTGCGTACTGCACCGGCATCTCCCAGCCGGCGAACGGGACCAGTCGCGCGCCCAGGGCCACGTGCTCGCCGTGCAGCGGCGTGTGGAGGAGCGTCTCGGTCTCGGGTGACATTCGCTTATTGACCCGCTTCCGTCGCAGCCGTTAGGTTCGTCCTGCGCCCCGGTAGCTTAAGAGGAAAAAGTGCGTTTCTGACTAAGACGAGGATGTGGGTTCGAGTCCCACCCGGGGCGCCTCCGATGTGACGCAGAAGTCGTGACTTCGCGAGGGGACGGCAGTACACTAACATCGTCTTAGTCAGCAGTGCTTAGTCCGATTGGGCTACCGACGAGCGGAGCGGTCACAGAGCCGCTCCGTTTTCGTTTCCGGCGGATCCGTTGGATATCTCTTCCCACTTCCGCTTGCCGTCATCCAGCCGTACCCGGCCGACGCCCGGGTACTCATGGTGCACCGAGACGATCGTCGCGTTCTTCTCGATCGCCTTCTCGACGAAGCGCTTCTTCGTCTCCAGCGACACGAGCGGCATGGTGTCGAAGGCGCTGATCCAGGCGAGGCGCTCCAGCTGCACCGGGTGCTGCGAGAGCTCGCCGATGTAGAGCGCGTAGTCTCCTCCGGACTCCACCTCGACGACGACGTGGTCGTCCGTGTGGCCCGGCGCGCGCACCATCCGCACGCCCGGCACGACTTCCGTGTCGCCCTCCACCAGATCGACCTGCCCGGCCTCATCCAGCGGCTCGATGTTCTCCGCAAGATACGTACCGCGGGTACGATCGTTGGGGTGTGTCGCCGCCTCCCATTCGCCCTTCTGGATGACGTACCGCGCGCGCGGAAACGCCGGCCGCAGCTTGCCGTCATCGACGACGGTGTTGCCGCCGCAGTGGTCGAAGTGGAGGTGGCTGTTGATCACGAGGTCGACGTCCTCCGGGGCGACGCCCTCCGCCCGCAGGTTCTCGAGCAGCGTCCCGGTGTGCTCGATGTCCATCGCGCCGGGTGCGCTCCGGGACTTGTCGCCGCAGCCCGTGTCGACGAGCACCGTCTTGCCACCGCCGCGGATGAAGAGCGAGTTCAGGCCGACGGGCAGGCGGTACTTCTCGTCGATGTCCGGCACGTACTTCTCCCACATCACGCGGGGCACAAGGCCGAAGGTGGCGCCGGCGTCCTGACGTATAACGCCATCGCTGACGACCAGTAGCTCGAAGTCACCAATGCGGAACCAGTAACCCATGGATGCCTGAAGGTGCGGTACGGGGGGTGCGACCACGCCAAAGGTACGCCGCGCCGATTCGGGTGGTCAAGGCGCTGACGCCCGGCGCGTGTGGATAGTGCTCACCTTGCCCGCAACAGGTGCGAATTCTACAATTCGCGTACCGGGCCCTTCTGGGGGCGCCGTTTTGTTTTCCGCTATGAGCACCGAACAGATGAAGGACATGCCCAAGGCGTACGACCCGAAGGAGGTCGAGGCGCCGCTGTATCAGATGTGGATGGACAAGGGCTACTTCAAGCCCCGCATCGATCCAGACAAGACGCCGTTCTGCATCATCATGCCGCCGCCGAACGTGACCGGCGAACTGCACCTGGGCCACGCGCTGACGGCGACGATCGAAGACCTGCTGATCCGCTGGCACCGCATGATGGGCGATGAGGCGCTCTGGGTGCCGGGCGTCGACCACGCCGGCATCGCCACGCAGAACGTCGTCGAGCGCGAGATCGCCAAGGAAGGCGTCAGCCGTCACGACCTGGGCCGCGAGAAGTTCGTGGAGCGCGTCTGGGAGTGGGTTGGCCGGGTGCGCAGCCGCATCGTCGTGCAGCACATGCGCCTGGGCGTCTCCTGCGACTGGGACCGCGAGGTCTTCACGATGGACGAAGGGCCGCAGCTGGCCGTCCGCACGACGTTCAAGCACCTCTTCGACGACGGCCTGATCTACCGCGGCGAGCGCATCACGAACTGGTGCCCGCGCTGCACGACGGCGCTCTCCGACCTCGAAGTCGACCACCGCGAGACGCAGGGCAGCCTCTGGTACGTCAAGTACCCGCTCCTGGACGACGACGGCAACCCGAGCGACGAGTTCGTCCGCGTGGCCACGACGCGCCCGGAGACGATCGTCGGCGACACGGCGGTCGCGGTGAACCCGGAGGACGACCGCTGGAAGGGGCTGATCGGCCGCACGGCGCTACTCCCGATCATCGAGCGGCCGATCCCGATCATCGGCGACGAGGCCGTCGAGCCGGAGTTTGGAACGGGCGCGGTCAAGGTGACGCCGGGACACGACCCGATGGACTTCGAGATCGGCGGCCGCCACGACCTGCCCGTCATCGTCGCCATGGACGACGAGGCGAAGATGAACGAGAACGCCGGGCCCTACAACGGCATCGACCGCTTCGAGACGCGCGAGCTGATCGTCGCGGACCTGGAGAAGCTGGGGCTCCTCGAGAAGAGAGAGGATCACATGTCGTCGGTCGGGCACTGCTCCCGCTGCGACACGATCGTCGAGCCGATCGTCAGCAAGCAGTGGTTCGTGAAGACGGCGCCCCTGGCGAAGCCGGCGATCGAAGCCGTCAAGGACGGCCGCATCGAGATCATCCCCAGGCGCTTCGAGGGCGTGTACATGCACTGGATGGAGAACATCCGCGACTGGTGCATCAGCCGGCAGCTCTGGTGGGGTCACCGCATCCCCGTCTGGTACTGCAAGGCGGCCGGCTGTGATGAGATGTTCTCCTCGATCGAAGACGCCACGGAGTGTCCGAAGTGCGGCTCGCACGACGTGGAGCAGGACCCGGACGTGCTCGACACGTGGTTCTCGTCCGCGCTCTGGCCGCACTCCACCCTCGGCTGGCCGGAAGATACGGACGAGCTACGCTACTGGTATCCGACGTCCGTGCTGGAGACAGGCTACGACATCCTTTTCTTCTGGGTGGCGCGGATGATCATGACCGGCCTCTACAACACCGGCGAAGTGCCGTTCCGCCACGTCTATCTGCACGGCCTGATCCGCGACGAGAAGGGCGACAAGATGACGAAGAGCCGCGGCAACGTCGTCGACCCGCTGGAGATCATTGACAAGTACGGCACCGACGCCGTGCGCTTCACGATGGCCACCGGCGGCGCCCCCGGCAACGACTTCCGCCTCTTCGACGAGAAGCTGGAAGGCGGCCGCAACTTCGCGAACAAGATCTGGAACGCCGCCCGCTACTTCGTGCAGAGCGCCGGCGAAGAGCGCGTGCAGCTCCCGGACGCCGCGACGCTGGCCTCAGCGGCGGCGCGCTCCGGCTGGCCGCTGGAAGACCGCTGGATCGTCTCGCGAACGCTGTCCGTTTCGCGGCAGGTCAACCGGCTGCTCGCCGACTTCCAGGTGAACGAGGCGGGGCGGCTGCTGTACGACTTCTTCTGGAGCGAGTACGCGGACTGGTACGTGGAGATGGCGAAGGTCCGCCTCAAGACCGGCGACAGATCACCGCTGCCGGTTCTCGCCTACACCCTGCAGACGAGCCTGCGCCTCCTCCATCCGATGATGCCGTTCGTCACCGAGGCGATCTGGCAGCACCTGCGCAACCACATCGACGGCCTCGAAGAGGCGCTAATCGTCGCCAAGTTCCCCACCGGTGATGGCGAGGCCGACACGGACGCCGAGGAGAAGACCGAACTCGTGATGGACGTCGTCCGGGCGATCCGCAACATTCGCGCCGAACGCGGCGTCGACGCCGGCCGCTTCATCGAAGCCTACATCGCCTCGAACGGCACCGATCCGACGCTCGAACAGGCGCGGCCCATCGTCGAGACGCTGGCTCGCGTGCGGCCGCTGCACCTCGTGCCGGACGCGAGTGCCGCGCCCAAGGAAGGCGTCGCCTCGGCTGTTCTCGCGAAGGCGCTGGTCGTCGTCCCCCTGGCCGGCCTGATCGACGCCGACGCCGAGCGCGCGAAGCTGTCGAAACAGCTGACCGAGGCCGAGGGAGAGATCAAGCGCCTGGAAGGCAAGCTCGCGAACGAGCAGTTCCGCTCCAAAGCGCCCGCAGATGTCGTCGCCAAGGAGCAGGAGAGGCTCGCCACGGCCGAATCGCGCGTGGAAGGCCTGCAAGGACGCCTCGCGGAGCTAGGATAGGCAACGATGATCATGGTAAAAGCGCCGGGTAGTCGCCCCTAACCCGACGCCAATCAGCCCCTCGACACTCACATATACGAGTGCTAGCCTAGATTGTGGCGAATAGCACAAAGTAGGACTAGCAGTGGGAGGACGCCGCCCCTTTTGACAAGCGAAGTTTTCAACGTCTATATCGCCGTCCTTATCGCCACGATCTTCGGCTTCGTGCTCGTCGGCTCAGCCCTCATCGGCAACCTTTTCCTCTCGCCGCGCCAGAAGAGCGCGCACAAAGGCGTCACCTACGAATGCGGCATGCTCCCTATCGGCCGCTCGCGGGCGCAGCTGCACTTTCGCTACTACTTGTTCGCCATCCTCTTCCTGATCTTCGACATCGAGGCCGTGTTCCTCTTCCCGTGGGCGGTCTCTTTCGTCGAGATTGGTGAGCAAGCCTTCTACGAGATGCTCGTGTTCATCGGCATTCTCGCTTTTGGGCTCCTCTACGCATGGAAGAAGGGCGTCCTCAATTGGCGCTAGGAGAATCGCGATGACCGACAAGCCAGAGATCGAAGTCTACGAGGTCCGCGACGACCCGCAGCTCAGCCGCTCGGACATCATATCGGGTGCTCTGCGTCGCGACGTCAAGAGCCTTGAACCAACGCCGGCCGATCCGACGCAGGGCAACGCCATGTACCGCCAGATCCTGCCCGGCATCATGCAGATGCCGGCCGACTGGCTGATCGCCTGGGGACGCAAGTCGTCGCTGTGGCCGCTGACGTTCGGCCTCGCCTGTTGCGCCATCGAGATGATCTCGACGTTCATGGCGCGCCACGACCTGGACCGCTTCGGCATCGTGCCCTGGCCCTCGCCGCGACAGGCGGACGTGATGATCGTCTCCGGCACCGTGACCAAGAAGATGGCACCCGCCGTCAAGCTGCTTTACGAACAGATGCCGAGCCCGAAGTGGGTGATCAGCATGGGAGCGTGCGCGACGAACGGCGGGCCCTATACCCGCTATGACCGCGTGCTGCAGGGCGTGGACAAGATCATCCCGGTGGACGTCTACGTGCCGGGCTGCCCTCCCCGCCCGGAAGCGCTGATGGACGCCTTCATGGCGCTGCAGAAGAAGATCATGGAAGAACGCGGCAAGATCGGCCGGAAGTCGTGACGTCCAACGGATCCGCAGGACAACAGGCCGTACAGGAGGCACCGCCAGAGCCCGGGCCGCTGGCCAGGCTTCTGCAGGAGCTTCTTCCCGGCGTCGGCTTCGCGATAACGGAGACGCCGCTCGACGAAACCGTCACCATCAGCCGCGACGACTTCTCAAGGGTGATGGAGACGCTCAAGGGTCATGAGCGCTTGCGCTTCGACTACCTCCGCTGCCTCTCGGGCGTCGACTACCTGACGGAGCTGGAGACCGTATACCACTTCTATTCGTTCGAGCACGGGCACAAGCTCGCCGTGAAGGTGCGCTGCCCGTACGAAGACCCGCACGTACCCACGGTGAGCCACCTGTGGACCACCGCCAACTGGCATGAGCGCGAGACGCACGAGATGTACGGCATCGTCTTCGACGGGCACCCGGACCTGCGCCCACTGCTCACGGAAGAAGGCCTGGGATACTACCCCCTGCGCAAGAGCCACCCGCTGGCCGACATCGAGGAGTGGCAGGAAGGTTACCTGAAAGCGATCGACGAAGCGAAGCGGCAGGCGGCGGCGTCAAGCGGCGAAGCTCCGCCGCCGATGTCCAAGGTGGAGATCGCGCAGGCCAAAGGGAAGTTGATGAAGGAAGCGCGCGACAAGGCCCGCGCCGATGGCCTGTCGCCGGAAGACGAGAAGGCGGCGGTGCGCGCCGCGATCGAAAAGTTCAACGAAGACCTCAAGTCGGGACAGGCGGGCGCCGGCGCTGCGGCTCCACCGCCCATGTCGAAGGTCGAACTGGCGCAGGCCAAGGCCAAGGTGATCACCAAGGCCCGCAACGAAGCCCGCGCCAAGGGCATGTCCACCGAAGACGAGAAGAAGTTCGTGGCCGAGGCGCTGAAGAAGTTCTCGGCGGAGCAGGCTGCAGGCGGCGCCCCCGCGGCGGCGGCCCCGAAGAAGGAGCTGTCGAAAGTCGAACTGGCGCAGGCCAAGGCCAAGGTGATCACCAAGGCCCGCAACGAAGCCCGCGCCAAAGGCATGTCTACCGAAGACGAGAAGAAGTTCGTAGCCGAGGCGCTGAAGAAGTTCTCGGCGGAGCAGGCGAGCTAGCGATGGCCACGACCGACTACACGATCCCGGGCGAGCCCGACCTCGAGACGATCGATATCAACATCAACGTCGGGCCGCAGCACCCGGCCACGCACGGCGTCTTTCGCATGGTGCTGACGGTCGACGGCGAGCTCGTGACTGACGTCGACCCCGTCATCGGCTACATGCACCGCGGCAACGAAAAGCTGCCCGAGAACTGCGACTACCGCCAGGTGATCGGCTACCACGACCGCACGGACTACCTGGCGCAGTTCAACACCGAGCATTGCTTCGTCGAAGCCGTCGAGAAGCTCACTGGCATCACGCCAACGGAGCGCTCGCAGTACATCAGGGTGATTCTGGCGGAGTTGAACCGCATCACGAGCCATCTGATGTTCTTCGGCGCCTTCAGCACGGATGTCGGCATCTTCGGGACGGCGTTCATGTACGCCTTCCGGGACCGGGAGTACGTGCAGGACTTCTTCGAAGAGATCACCGGCGAGCGGTTGATGTACAACTACTTCCGCCCCGGCGGCCTCGCCTGGGACGTTCCGGACAACTTCCGTGAGCGCTGCACGCAGATCATCGGTCAGATCAACAGCGGCCTGAAGGACCTGGAGGGCCTGCTGGTCGACAACGAGATCGTGCTGACGCGCTGCCGCGGCCTGAGCCGCGTGAGCATCGAAGATGCGATCAACTGGGGTCTCAGCGGCCCGCTCCTCCGCGCTACCGGCCTCGAGTACGACCTGCGGAAGGCCGAGCCGTACTCGATCTACGACCGTTTCCAGTTCGATATCCCGACCGGCGAGAACGGCGACGTCTACGACCGTTTACTCGTCCGCTTCGAGGAGATGCGGCAGTCAGTGCGCATCGTCGAGCAGGCGCTGGCGGACATGCCGGACGGCCCGATCATGGCGGAGGGCATGAAGCGCACGCTCCGGGTGCCGGAGGGCGAGATCTACATGCGCGTGGAAGGCCCTCGCGGCGAGTACGGTGTCTACATCGTCGCCACCGGCACCGACAAGCCCTACCGCCACAAGGTGCGGGGGGCCTCGTTCAGCAACCTCTCAGCGCTGCGGGCGATGTCTGTCGGCAACTACCTCTCAGACGTGATCATCATCCTCGGCTCGATCGACATCGTCCTCTGTGAGGTCGACCGCTAGTGTTCCTCCTTGCGGATAACGTTTGGCTCGACGCCTTCCTGCGGATGGCGATCGTCGCCGTACTCGTGCCCGTCGGCGTGATCCTGCTGACCTGGGTGGAGCGCAAGGTCATCGGCCGCCTGCAGCAGCGGCTGGGGCCGATGCACGTCGGCCCGTACGGCCTGCTCCAGGGCCTCGCCGACACGATCAAGCTGATGACGAAAGAAGACGTGCGCCCCGACAGCGCTGACCGGCCGACCTTCGAGCTGGCCGT
Source organism: Chloroflexota bacterium (assembly GCA_022565075.1). Lineage (GTDB taxonomy): Bacteria > Chloroflexota > Dehalococcoidia > SM23-28-2 > RBG-16-64-32 > CF-162. The sequence continues at coordinate 13,493 of JADFKG010000001.1, forward strand.
GTTCGTCATCGTTGTGCCCGTCTTCATGGCCGCCGTGGCCATCCCCTTTACGTCTGACATCTTCGTGCGCAACATGGCGCTCGGCCTTTTCTACTTCCTCGCGGTGTCCAGCCTCGGCATCGTCGGTTTCGTGATGGCCGGCTGGGGCTCCGACAACAAGTACGCGCTTCTGGGCGGCGTGCGCGCCGGCGCACAGCTCATCAGCTACGAGATCCCGCTGATCCTGTCCGCAGTCGCGGTCGCCATGCTGGGCCAGAGCCTCAGCCTCTACACTCTCGTGGAGCTGCAGGACAACACACCGTTTATCGCCTACCAACCGCTGGCGTTCGTCATCTTCGTGATCGCCGGCCTGGCGGAGCTTTACCGGCAGCCTTTCGACATACCGGTCGCCGAGTCGGAAGTCGTCGGCGGCCCGACCGTCGAGTATTCGGGCATCCGCTGGTCGATGTTTCAGATGGCAGAGTTCGTGAGCCTCGTCCTGATCTCGGCGTTGGCTTCGCTGATCTTCCTGGGCGGCTGGATCTGGCCGTTTAGCGCGGACAACGCCACGTGGCTACAGATCGCCCTCATGGCCACCAAGACATCAGCCTTCATCCTATTCTTCATGTGGATGCGCGTGACTGTGCCCCGGCTGCGCATCGACCAGCTGATGGCGCTGTGCTGGCAAATCCTGTTGCCCTTCGCCTTCCTGCAAATCATAATCAACGGGCTGGTGCTGGTTTACGATTGGCCGACCTGGACGCTGACGATACTCTCCGGCGCCGCCACGATCGCCATGGGAACGCTGATCTATTATGTCTCGCGCCGCTCAGGCGTCCTCTACCAGACGTCCGGCGCGGCCCAACGGGTGGGAAGTGTGCTCTAATGCTGGGAATCCTCAAAGCGCTGAAAACGACGCTCCAGGCAGCCATGCGCAAGCCGGTCACCGTCCAGTATCCGAAGGAGAAGAAGGAGCTACCGCACCGCTCGCGCGGACTACCGGTGCTTCTCTGGGACTTCGATGTGGACGAGCCGTTCTGCACCGGCTGCCAGGTCTGCGCCCGCGCCTGTCCCGTCGACTGCATCACCGTGACGATGAAGGACAACCCGAAGAAGGCCGCGGGCAAGAGCAAGCGCAAGAAGATCGTGGAGCACTTCATTCTCGACTACGCGCGCTGCATGCGCTGCGACATCTGCGTTGAGGTCTGCAACTTCGACGCGATCGTGATGAACAACACCTGGGAAGGCGTCGAGCTTGCCACCTATGACCGCCAGAACCTGGTCCTGGACGCGGACGCCCTGCTCAAGCAGTCGCGCACGGGCCAGCTCAAGGATCCGTTCCGCGAGCCGATGGGCGTGGCGCACTCCGGTTGGTCACCAAAGGTTGAGGAAAAAGAAGAGGCGGAGGAGACCAAGGTGAGCGAGGAAGGCGGCGAGGGGTAAAACCACAGTTGGAATGTAACCGCACCTCCGTATGACGTACGAAGAAGCGATCTTCTACGTTATCGCCGCAGTCACTGTCGCCGGCAGCCTCGGCGTCGTCACCGCCCGCAACGTCATCCACTCAGCGCTCTTCCTGATCCTGGCGCTGCTCGGCGTCGCTGCCGTCTACGTGCTGCTGGCTTCGGAGTTCCTGGCGATCGTCCAGGTGCTCGTCTACGGCGGCGCCGTCACTATCCTCATCCTCTTCGCGATGATGCTGACTCGCGTCCGCGACATCGGCGGTCCCATCGACGGCCCGCAGCGACCGTTCGCGGCGCTGGCGGCGACGGTGTTCCTCGGCACCACGGTCCTGGCCGTCACTCAGACCGAATGGCGAGGCGACACGGACGAGGCGACGGTCGTCACGATCAACGAGATCGGCGAGGCGCTGTTCACGACGTGGGCGATGCCCTTCGAGATCGCCTCGCTGGTGCTGATGGTCTCCCTCGTCGGCGCGATCGTCCTGGCGCGAGGGGAGGAGGGGGAATGATCCCGATCGACAACTTCCTCGTGCTTTCGGCGATCCTTTTCTCGCTCGGCATGTACGGAGTGCTGGCGCGCCGCAACGCCGTGCTCATCCTGATGAGCGTCGAGCTGATGCTGCAGGCCGTGGCGATCAACTTCGTCGCTTTCGCCGTCTACTTGTACCCCGAGACGTTCACTGGGGTCATCTTCGCGATCTTCGTCATCGTCATCGCCGCGGCCGAGGTGGGCCTCGCACTGGCGATCATCCTGCGCCTGTTCCGCAACCGCCAGATAACCAACGTCGACGAAGCGGACTTGCTGAAGTGGTAGCGAGAAGAGACAGGGGCTCACGCCCCGCGCCTGCCACCTGTGGCCTGTCGCCTGTCCCGGGGGGCGGTGCCTAAGTGGGTATGGACCAGGCCTGGCTGATCCCGGCTATCCCGGCCGCCGCTTTCGTCATCCTGCTGATCTTCGGGCCGTACTTGCCGCGCAAGGGCGACTGGCTCGCGATCGCGGCGATCGGCGCCTCGTTCATCCTCGTCTTCCCGCTGCTCGCAGACCTCCTCGATCAGGCCGACGGCGCGACGTACGTTGCCGGCGAGAGGGCCTGGGAGTGGCTCTCCTTCGACCTTTCGGGCGTCGGCGAGACGTTCGAGATCGAGATCGGCTTCTACGTCGACCCGATCACGATCGTCATGCTGGCGGTGGTAACGCTGGTCGCGCTGATGGTGCAGGTGTACTCCATCGCCTACATGAAGGGCGACTCGCGCTACGGCTGGTACTTCACCGCCATGAGCCTGTTCGCGGCGTCGATGCTAACGCTCGTGCTGGCGAACAACCTGCTTCTACTCTACGCAGGGTGGGAGGCCGTGGGGTTCTGCTCGTTCCTCCTGATCGGCTTCTGGTGGGAGAAACGCTCGGCGGCGGAAGCGGCGAAGAAGGCGTTCATCACGACACGAATCGGCGATGTCGGCCTCCTCATCGGCATCATCATGCTCTGGCTTGAGGGGCCCAACACCTTCAACATCCAGGAGATCATCGCCTTCGCGCAGGAAGGCGGCTACGACAGCACTTACCTGACCGCAGCCGTCCTGTTCATGTTCATGGGGGCGCTCGGCAAGTCGGGTCAGTTCCCGCTGCACGTCTGGCTGCCAGACGCGATGGAAGGCCCGACGCCCGTCTCCGCGCTGATCCACGCCGCGACGATGGTGGTCGCCGGCGTCTACCTCGTGGCCCGCATGCTGCCGTTGTTCGAGGTAGCCGATCCGATCGCGCTGGACGTCGTGCTCGTCGTCGGCCTGACGACGGTGATGATCTCGGCGACGATGGGCCTGGCGGCGACCGACATCAAGCGCGTCATCGCCTACTCAACGCTGAACTCGCTCGGCCTCATGTTCGTCGCCCTCGGTTCGAGCGCCGTGACGGCGGCGATGCTGTACCTCTTCGTGCACGGCTTCTTCAAGGCGCTGCTCTTCCTCGGCGCGGGCTCCGTGATCCACGCTACGGAGGAGCAGGACATGAACCGCCTGGGCGGCCTGGCCAAGAAGATGCCGGTCACGGCGGCTATGTTCGCTATCGGCACCCTGGCGATGATCGGGATCATCCCGTTATCGGGCTTCTGGGCCAAGGACGAAGTGCTCGTCTTCGCCAATGAAGAGCAACCCCTCATCGTCTACCTGGTGCTCCTCTCGAGCCTCGTGATCACCGGGCTCTACATGACGCGCCTCTTCGTGCGGACGTTCCTCTTCGCGCCGCGCGACCAGGGAGTCTACGACCACGCGCACGAAAGCGGGCTGCTGATCACCGTCCCGTTGCTGATCCTCGGCCTGCTGGCGACGGTCGCTGGCTTCGTCGTCTTCGACGAGGTGGGCGAGGCGCTCGGCTTTCCGGGCGGCATCGCTCAGTTCGTCTTCCTGCGCGAGGCGCACGAGTTCGAGTTCCACCTCGACACGGCGATCACTTCGACTGTGCTCGCCGGCGGCGGCGCTGTAGCCGGCTGGATCCTCTGGCAGAACAAGGCAGAGTTGGCGGCGAGCGTCCGCGACAGGTTCGCGCCGATCGCGACGCTGCTGGCGAACCGCTACTACATCGACGAAGTCTACCAGTTCGCGATCGACCACATCGTGCTCGGGGCGGGCACGGTTGTCGCCTGGTTCGACCGCGTCGTGGTCAACGACGGTGGCGTGGGCGGCTCCGCGAAAATCGGTTACCTCGCCGGCTTCGAGGCCAAGTTCCTGCAATCCGGCCGCCTCCCGAACTACGCGCTGGCGATCGTCAGCGGCATTCTCCTCCTGTCGATCGTAATGCTGGTGGCACTGGTTTAGCGCATGGAATTTGTACTTCTCGCGCTGATCGTGATTCCGCTGGCCGTCTGCCCGCTGTTCATGCTGATCCCTTCGCAGTACCCGCAGCTGTCGCGCTACCTGGCGGCGCTGGCCGGTGGCACGCTCTTCGCGCTATCCGTGCTCCTCTTCGCCGCCTACGAGTTCGATGGCGGCAGCGGCCTGCGCTATGAGCTGCAGTGGGTCTGGCTGGAGAACATCGGCTTCCTGGGCGAGAACGGAATCACGTTCTACCTGGGGCTCGACGGCATCGGCGCGCCGCTGGTGTTGCTGAACGGCGTCGTCATCTTCGCGGCGGTGTTCGTCTCCTGGAACATAGCGAACCGGACGAAGGACTTCTTCGTGCTGCTGTTCCTGCTCGTCGCCGGTGTCTACGGCGTATTCATCTCGCAGGACCTCTTTTTCTTCTTCTTCTGGTACGAGGTAGCCGTGCTGCCGATGTTCTTGCTGATCGCCGTCTGGGGCGCCAGCAGCGAGTTCAAGACGTTCGCCCGCACCAAGGAATACGGTGCGATGAAACTGACGATGATGCTCGTGGGCGGCTCCGTGCTGGTCTGGGTCGCCATCTTCGCGCTCTTCGTCGAGGCCGGCGCCGGTACCTACGACATGACGGTGCTGAGAGAGGCCGCGCTGGACGAAGACTTCCAGAAGGTGGTGTTCCCGCTCTTCATGGTCGGCTTCGGCGTGCTTGCCGGCATGTGGCCCCTCCATACGTGGTCGCCCGACGGCCATGTCGCGGCGCCGACGGGCGTCTCGATGCTGCACGCCGGCGTGCTGATGAAGCTGGGCGCCTTCGGCATTCTGCGCGTTGGCATGACGCTGCTCCCGGAGGGCGCGGAGTTCTGGGCGCCCGTCCTGATGGCGATCGGCGTCACAGGGGCGGTCTACGGATCTATCTCGGCGCTGGCCCAGACCGACCTCAAGTACATGGTCGGTTACTCCAGCGTCAGCCACATGGGCTTCGTGCTCATGGGCCTGGCCAGCATGAACGAGATCGGCGTCAACGGCGCGGTGCTCCAGATGTTCGCGCACGGTGCGATGACGGCCCTCATGTTCACCAGCGTCGGCGCCCTCTACGACCAGGCGCACATCCGCGACATGACGCAGTTCGGCGGCATAGCAAAACCGATGCCGCGCCACACCGCCTTCTTTACGATCGCCGGCTTATCGTCGCTCGGCTTGCCGGGCCTGGCCGGGTTCGTCGCCGAGTTCCATATCTTCGTCGGCGTCTTCGAGGCCGGTTACTGGTGGGCCGGCGTCCTTGGCATCCTCTCGGCGGCGATCACGGCGACGTACATCTTGCGCATGCTGTCCAGGGCCTACTTCGGCCCGCTTAACGAGAAGTGGGCCGGCCTGAAGGAGATGCGCCTCGGCGAGCAGTTCGCCGCGGTGCTGCTGATAGCGATGATCCTCCTCATGGGCCTCTGGCCGGCGCCGTTCATCAACCGCATCAGCGAAACGGTTGAGATGATTCCGGGGATCGCGGGATGAGCACCTCACTCGAATGGGGACTGCTGGCGCCCGAAATCCTGCTCGCGGGCTGGGCAGCGTTCATCATCCTCATCGATCTCTTCTGGGGCGGCCTGGGCAAGGAGCGTCTGGGCTGGCTGGCAGCGATCGGCGCTGCCGCCGCCGGCGGGCTGTCGCTGATCTGGGTCGGCGACACGAAGCAGTTCGGCGATCTGGCCGACATCAACGACTACACGACGCTGTTCCGCGTCCTCTTCTCCGGCATCGGCGCGACCATCTGCATCCTCTCCGCGCGCTACGTGCGGGACCGCCTGCTGCACCCGGGCGAGTACTACGCCCTGATTCTGCTCGCCATCATCGGCGCCAACGGTATGGCGGCCGCGCACGAGCTGCTCACCGCTTACATCTCGCTCGAGCTGCTCAGCTTCAGCCTCTACACCCTCACGTCGTACGCCAAGTTCGACCTGCGTTCTAACGAGGCCGGCCTGAAGTACATGCTGCTGGGGGCGTTCTCGTCCGCGATCTTCCTCTACGGCATCGGCCTGATCTACGGGACGACGGGCTCGACCCAGTTCGCCGTGATCGGCGAGGTGCTGAGCGGAGATACGAGCGACATCGAGTGGGGTATGTACCTGGGCCTGGCGCTGATGATCGGCGGACTGGGATTCAAGGTGGCGGCGGTGCCGTTCCACATGTACACGCCAGACGCCTACGAAGGCGCGCCGATCCCGATCACGGCGCTGATCTCGGCGCTGGCGAAGGCGGCGGGGTTCGCCTTCTTCCTCAAGCTGTTCGCCGTGGCCTTCCTGCCTTTGATCGACGACTGGCGCTACTTCATCGCCGGCCTTTCCGTGGCGACGATGGCGCTCGGCAACCTGGTCGCCATCCAGCAGCGCAACATGAAGCGGCTGCTCGCTTACTCCAGCATCGGCCAGGTGGGATATCTGCTGCTGGGCATCGCGGCGCTCTCGCAGGACACGGCGAGCGCGCTGGTGCTGCACATGATCGGCTACGTCGTGACGAACCTGGCGGCGTTCACCTGCGTCATCCTCTACTACAACTGGACCGGCAGGGAAGAGATCGAGGAGTACAAGGGGCTGGCCCAGCGCGCTCCCTACCTGGCGCTCTGCCTGACGATCGCGCTCTTCTCGCTCGCCGGCATGCCGCTATTCGCCGGCTTCACTACGAAGTTCATCCTCTTCCAGGCGGCCGCCGACGAGGACATGTTGTGGCTGGCGGGCGTGGCAGCGTTCTTCAGCTTCGTCTCCCTCTATTACTACCTGATCGTGATCCGCGAAATGTATGTGGGCGAAACGGAGGAGAAGACGCGCTTCCCGACGCCGTGGCTGGAGTACACGGCGCTAACGGTTCTCATCGCCGGCGTCTTCCTGATCGGTCTCTACCCGAAGCCGGTCCTCGAGCTCGTCGAGGACGGGACGGCGACGATCTTCGTGAGCGAGGAGTTAGACCCTGGCGAAGATCTCATAGGAGTGCCTTAGCTGCGTAACAAGCCGGGCCCTTTCGCGTTCCAACTATCATGAGGTTTGGCCGGCCACACTCCGAGCGGCTCGCTTTAGGAGCCGCTTTCTCACTTCTGCTGCTTGCGATCGCCGCGTTCTTGCTGATGCGGCCGTCGGCACAGGCCAGCGAGCAGCCTGAGTTCTTGCTCCCCTGGCAGCACGGCCAATCGTGGCTTACGGGGGCGGCCGGCTTCCACAACGCGAACGACGCGATCGACTTCTTCCCGCCCGATACGCCGCTCAGCATCGGTATCAAGTGCGAAGGCGACCCGGACTGGGTGCTCGAGGTGTCGTCTTATTACATCCTGTCCTCGGCGGCGGGCGTCGTCGTGCAAGCGAGCGACGCCTCGGTGCTGATAGATCACGGGGGCGGCTGGCGATCGCGCCACTACCACATGACGGAATTCGTCGTCGAGGTGGGCGACTACGTGACGGCAGGCCAGCGTCTCGCCCGTCCGTCGACGCTCGGCTTCTGCTCCAGCGGGCCGCACAACCACTTCTGGATTCAGGGGCCGAGCGGCGAGACGACAGCAGACGTGACGCTGTCCGGGATTCCCGCCACGGAGATCGGCACCGACACGTACTACAGCGCCACGTCCAACTTCGAACCCGTGGCGGGTGGTGCCTCACCACCGCCTGCGCCAACAGCCACGCCGGGCGGGCCTCTGCGCGGCGACGCCAACTGTGACGGCGGGGTCAACGCTAACGACGCTACCACGGTGCTCTGGATCATCACTGGCCGTACGGATCCTGAGTGCGGCGTAGTGACGGCGGACACGGACTGCGACGGTCTGATCACGGTACAAGATGCTCTTGACATCCTGAGGCACGTGCCGGCGCTCTCCGTGCTCCCAGCCGCGGCCTGCCCGACGCCAACGCCAACGATGATTCCGGACGACACGCCGACGCCAACAGCGCCCGGCGGATGAAGCCGCGCCCAACCTGCACGCCTTAAAGTATCGGCAGGTAGCGCTTAAGCTCGTAGTCGGTGACGTGGCGGCTGAAGTTCGTCCACTCGATCTTCTTATTCACAAGCAGACTCTCGAAGAGATGCTCGCCCAGGCACTCGCGCAATAGCTCGCTCTGCTCGGCAAGATCGATCGCCTGCTGGAGGCTGCCGGGCAGTTGATCTATGCCGCGTTCCTTGCGCGCCTCGTCGCTCATCTCGAAGACGTTCTCTTCCAGCGGCTCCGGACAGGTGTAGCCCTCCGCGATTCCCTTGAGGCCCGCCGCCAGCATCGCCGCGAAGACAAGGTACGGGTTGCACGACGGGTCGGCAGCGCGATACTCAAGGCGGGTGGCGCTCTCCTTGCCGCGCTTGTACTCTGGCACGCGGATCAGGTCCGAGCGGTTACGTCGCGCCCACGAGAGGTATACCGGCGCCTCGAAGCCGGGCACGAGCCGCTTGTAGGAGTTCACCCACTGGTTCGTGACCATGGTGATCTCCGGCGCGTGATGGAGGAGGCCGGCGATGTAGCTTCGCGCAGTCGCCGAGAGCTGGTACGAATCCTTGGCGTCGAAGAAGGCGTTGCTCTCTCCCTTGAAGAGCGACTGGTGGACGTGCATGCCGGAGCCGTTCTCGTCGCTCATCGGCTTCGGCATAAACGTCGCGTAGACGCCGTTCTTGAGCGCGACTTCTTTGACCGCGAGCCGGTAGGTCATCGTGTTGTCGGCCATCGTCAGCGCGTCGGTGTAGCGCAGGCTGATCTCGTGCTGCGATGGCGCGACTTCGTGGTGCGACGTCTCGACGGGGATGCCCAGCTCCTCCAGCGTGAGAACCGTCTGGCGGCGAAGGTCCGTGCCGGCGTCGAGCGGCGTCAGGTCGAAGTAGCCGCCGACGTCCAACGGCGTCGGCGTCTCGGAGTCGGCGAAGTAGAAATACTCCAGCTCCGGGCCCACGTAGAACGTGTACCCAAGGTCGGACGCGCGCTTCACGTTGCGGCGCAGGATGTTGCGTGGATCGCCTTCGAACGGCGCGCCGTCTGTCGTCAGCACGTCGCAGAAGAGGCGAGCGACGCGGTTCTCGCTCGGTCGCCACGGCAGAATGGCGAACGTGGAGGGGTCTGGCATGGCGATCATGTCCGACTCGTCGATCCGCGCGAAACCCTCGATCGAAGAGCCGTCGAAACCGACGCCTTCCTCAAGCGCCTCGGCGAGGCCTTCGATGGTGATCGCCATGCTCTTAAGCGAGCCCAGGATATCGGTGAACCAGAGCCGTATGAACCTGACGTCGTGCTCGCGCGCGGTCTGCAGTACGAATTCGGTTGATTCTGCGTCGTTCATCGGTCTCCTCCTCCTGCCAACACCCTCGCAAAGATGGTGAGAGGGAGCCCCGGTGGGCCCCCTCCGTTCGCGTGGTCGGGTTAGACGTCGAAGTAGAGGTGGAACTCCCACGGATGCGGGCGCAGGCGTATCGGGTCGATCTCAGCGGTACGCTTGTAATCGATCCAGACGTCGATGACGTCCTGTGTGAAGACGCCACCCTTGAGCAGGTACTGGTGGTCCTGCTCCAACGCCTCCAACGCCTCGTCAAGGGAGCTGGGCACGGTCGGAATCTTGGCCGCCTCCTCGGCGGACAGTTCGTAGGTGTTGCGGTCGACTGGATCACCGGGGTCGATCTTGTTCTCGATGCCATCGAGCCCGGCCATCAGCATGGCGGCGAAAGCCAGGTAAGGGTTCGCGGCCGTGTCTGGCGGGCGGAACTCAATGCGCTTGGCGTGCGGCTGCTCCGTGTACATGGGGATGCGGGCGGCCGCCGAACGGTTGCGCGCAGAGTAGACGAGGTTCACGGGCGCCTCGTAGCCGGGAACCAGGCGCTTGTAGGAGTTCGTCGTCGGCGCGCAGAACGCCATGAGTGAACGGCCGTGCTTGAGGAGTCCGCCGATGTACCAGCGGCAGAGCTGGCTCGTGCCGGCGTAGCCGTCCTTGTCGTAGAAGAGCGGCTTGCCGTCCTTCCAGAGCGACTGGTGCGTGTGCATGCCGGAGCCGTTGTCGTCGAAGAGCGGCTTGGGCATGAACGTGGCGACCTTGTTGTGGCGGCGCGCGACGTTCTTGACGATGTACTTGTACCAGAGGACCTGGTCCGCCATCGTCAGCAGGGTGTCGAACCGCATGTCGATTTCGCACTGGCCGGCGGTGGCCACTTCGTGGTGGTGCACTTCGATCGTGATACCGACCTTCTCCATCTCGATGATCATCTCGCTGCGGATGTCCTGCAGCGAGTCGTGCGGCGGGACGGGGAAGTAGCCTTCCTTGAAGCGCGGCTTATAGCCCAGGTTCGGGTTTTCCTCGCGACCGGTGTTCCACGCACCCTCGACGCTGTCGACGTAGTAGTAGCCGGAGTGCTCGTTCTGGCCGAAGCGGATGTCGTCGAAGATGAAGAACTCCAGCTCCGGGCCGATGAAGATGGTGTCGGCTTCAGTGACGCTGCTAGACTTAACGTACTCTTCCGCCTTGCGGGCAACAAACCTGGGATCGCGAGTGTACGGCTCCCTGCTCAGCGGGTCCATGATGTCGCAGATGAGGGACAGCGTGGGCAATTTCATGACCGGGTCGATGCGAGCGGTTGACGGGTCCGGGATCAGGATCATGTCGGACTCCTGGATCATCTGGAAGCCGCGAATGCTCGACCCGTCGAAGCCGATGCCATCAACCCAGATCGAATTCGCGAGATCGTCAACGTTAGTCATCTGTCTCGGGGTGATCGAGAAGTGTTGCCAGAGGCCTGGGAGGTCGTTGAATTTCAGATCGATGATCTGGATGTTGTTGTCCTCGATCATCTTGCTGACTCGCTGGGCGTCTTGTTCGGTCAAGGTCTCCTCCTTAGGCTGGGCTGTCCCAGATTATAGGCAGGGCGGGCGCCCAGACGCGATCCGAGGGCGTTAAGCCTGTGTTACACGTGAAAATGGGTCGGGCCGGGGGCAGAGGCTTCTAGCCCCGCGCCCCCGGCCGCCGTCAGTTCCTGCTTATACGGCCTCGTCTCCGCGTTCACCGGTGCGCACGCGAACCGCGTCGGTCACAGGCATGACGAAGAGCTTGCCGTCGCCGATGTTCCCGGTCCGTGCGGCGTCGCAGATGATCTTGACCACTGCGTCCACCTTCTGGTCCGAAACGACGACTTCGACCTTGACCTTCGGCAGCATGTCCACCGTGTAGGTTTCGCCGCCGCGACCCTGGTGGACGATGCCGCGCTGAACGCCGCGCCCGGTCACGTGGACGATGTTCATCCCGTGGAAGCCGGCGTCGGACAGCGCGTTCTTGACGTCGTCCAGCTTCTCCGGCCGGACTATCGCTTCAATCTTTTGCATCTCTGACAGCTCCTTCTGCTAGGCCTCGCTGCCCGACGTTTGCGCGGGCGGCGGTGGTGGCGGTGGCGGTGGCGGCGGGGACGCGGGCGCTGCGTACGCCGGCGCGCCGGCGTCTTCCAGAACGTAACCGCGCTCGCCGTGTTGCGTGACGTCCAGGCCCCGCTGCTCGTCTTCCTCAGATACACGAATGCCGAGCGTCAGGTCAAGTGTCTTGAGGATGATCATGGTGACGACGAAGGAGTAAACTGCGACGACGGCGATGGCGGCGACCTGATCCGCCATCAGACCAGCCTCGCCGCGGAAGAGGCCGTCTACGCCGCCGACTGTGGCACTGGCGAAGAGGCCGGTTGCGACGCCGCCCCACATGCCGCCCACGCCGTGCACGGCGACGACGTCGAGAGAGTCGTCAAGCCCAACCTTGACGCGTAGCCTGACGGCTCCGTAGCAGAGGGCTCCGGCTATGGCGCCGATGATGATCGACTCGGCCGGCTCGACGAAGCCCGAAGCCGGCGTGATCGCCACGAGCCCAGCGACAGCACCGGCGGCAGCGCCGATGGCGCTCGCTTTCCCGGTAAGCGCCCAGCTGACGAAGAGCCAACCCAGCATTGCAGCGGAAGCTGCCGTGCCCGTGACAATGAAGGCGTTGGCGGCCTGGAAGTTGGCGGCACCGGCGCTGCCGGCGTTGAAGCCAAACCAGCCGAACCAAAGGATGGCCGCACCAAGCACGATGTACGTCACGTTGTGCGGCTCCATCGCCTCAACGCCATAGCCCTTGCGCCTTCCAAACATGATCGCCGCAGCCAGCGCGGCGGCGCCGGCGTTCACGTGAATCGCCGTCCCACCCGCGAAGTCGAGCGCGTTGATGTCGCCGAACACGCCGAGGACGTCGATCGCGCTGAAGGCGGACAGGAAGCCGTCGCCGAAGATCCAGTGCGCCACCGGAGCGTAGACGAGGATGGACCAGGCAGCCATGAAGATGAGGAACGTGCTGAACTTGGCACGCTCCGCGAAAGCGCCTGTGATCAGGGCCGGCGTGATAATGGCGAACATCAGCTGGAAGACGACGAACGCCTCGTGAGGAATCGCCAAACTGGGATGCGGCTCCATCACTACGCCCTTGAGCCCGATGTAGTCGAGGTTGCCGATGATGCCGCCTTCGGTGGGGCCGAAGGCAAGCGTGTAACCGATCAGTATCCAGAGCACGCCCACGATCCCCATTACGACAAAGGACTGCATGATCGTGCCCAGGACGTTCTTGTTGCGGACGAAGCCTCCGTAGAAGAAGGCCAGCCCTGGTGTCATGAACATCACCAGTGCCGACGCAGCGAGCACCCAGGCGGTATCGCCGCTATTGATCAGGTCTTCTGGCATGATTTATCGCCTCCCTATTGGAATACTTGCCGCTCAAGGTAGCACTGGCCTGGCGCCGCGACATTACGAACGTGTTACGCACCCATGAACGCGATGTTACGGCCCGAAGTCGATGACGACCCCCGAAACCGTCACCGCAAGTTGGAATGAGCGCATCTGACAGCGCCAGGCGCTATCCGTGTGAGAAGGCCGCGCTCGCGGAATCCAACGTCTCGCTGGTTCCGCCCTCATTCCGCTACTGTCGAAGCGAAAGAGTGACGCCTAGGCCGGGCCGCGGAAGCGGTAGCCCACGTTGCGCACGGTCTCGATGAACGTCGTGTGGCGGTCCTCGATCTTGGAGCGGAGGCGGCGGATGTGCACGTCGACAGTCCTGGCGCCGCCGTAGAAGTCGTAGCCCCAGACGTTGTTCAGGAGTGCCTCGCGGCTGAAGACACGGTGGCGGTTGACGGCGAGGAAGCGGAGCAGCTCGTACTCCTTGAACGTCAGCTCCACCGGCCGGCCGGCGATGTGCACCGTGTAGTTCGCCAGGTCCATCACCAGCTCGCCGTACTTGAGGACGTTGCTGGAGTCGTGCCGCTGCAGCCGCCAGAGCACGCGGCGCACACGCGCCGTTAGCTCGTCAGAAGACGCTCCCTCGAGCAAGAATTCGTCGGCGTCACGGAGCGGTTCGAACGCTGCGACGTGCTCCGGCCCCACGATCAGCACGAGGCCTGCGCCGTCCTCCGCCTCTGCCCTTTCCATCAGCTGCCGCGCCTGCACGTCCTCGGTCAGCGAAGGCAGGTGGAGCACGACGGCGTCGACGTTCTCCGGCAGCGGTTCGCTCTCGCCCGGCAGGCGCTGTGATATGGACAGGGCCTGGCCCTCGAGGGCGGCCGCGTAGCCGGCCAAGGCTGTCTCATCACCGAACAGCAGTACGTGAGGCATAGGAATGTCGCCAATGTTAGCGGCAGCAACGAGATAACGGCAAGCTTCCCAACGTGCGCCATCTGCCAGAGACGGAGTCTCTCGCCAGCCTGCATTACAATGGCCCCGTGGACGGAGCCCGCGACGACACGGCAGTGGACTGGCTGGCGGAGGGACGAAAGCCGCCGTGGCTCAAGGTCCGCTTCCCCGGCGGCGAGGACTACGTGCGGCTGAAGAAGCTGATGCGCCGCGGCGGCCTGCATACCGTCTGCGAGGAGGCGCACTGTCCAAACATCGGTGAGTGCTGGGACGCCGGCACGGCCACGTTCATGATCCTGGGCGACACCTGCACGCGCGCCTGCGGCTTCTGTGCAGTCAAGTCGGGCCGGCCGGGAGCGCTCGACAACCTGGAGCCGATGCGCGTCGCCAACGCTGTGCGAGAGATGGGCATCGGCCACGCCGTCGTCACGTCCGTCAACCGCGACGATCAGCCGGACGGCGGCGCCGGCATCTTCGCGGAGACGATCCGCTGGATCAGGCGTCTTTCGCCGGAAACGAGCGTTGAGGTGCTGATCCCGGACTTCCTGGGCGACGACGACGCGCTGGCAACCGTTTGCGCCGCAGAGCCAGAGATCCTCAACCACAACACGGAGAGCGTGCCCCGCCTCTACCGGCGCGTGCGGCCAAAGGGACGGTACGAGCGCACGCTGGGCCTGCTGCGGCGAGCGAAGGAGCTGGACCCGGGAACGATCACGAAGTCCGGTGTGATGGTCGGGCTTGGCGAGACCAGGGACGAGCTCCTGCAGGTCTTCGCCGATCTCGCCCGCTGCGGCGTCGAGGTCCTGACCGTCGGCCAGTACCTGAGACCGAGCGCGAAGCACCTGCCGATCGACCGCTACTACGCCCCGTCAGAGTTCGACGAGCTGCGCGAGGCAGCGCTGGCGCTGGGCTTCAGGCACGTGGAGTCCGGTCCGCTGGTGCGCTCCTCTTACCACGCGGAGCGCCACGTAGACGGGGTGCGCCATCCGGTCCCGCCAGGCGGGCGCGGCGAGACGAACGTCTCGGTCGACTTGCCCGGGGCCGAGTTCTAACCTCTGTGCTACGATTGCGCCGTCGCACCCCTCCCACGTACCACGTATAGCATGACCGCGGGTGTCTGAATGGAAGATCTAGGCCTCGTAGGTAGCCTGGCTGCTGTCGTGGGCGCCGCCCTCGTTGGGGGCGGAATCGCTCGCCTGCTGAAGCTGCCGACTGTGCTTGGCTACCTTGCTGCCGGTGTCGTCATCGGCCCGAACACGCCGGGCCCCAGCGCGGACGTAGCAAACGTCCAAACGGTCGCCGATCTCGGCGTGGCGCTGCTCATGTTCACGCTCGGCGTGCGCTTCTCGCTGCGGGGGCTTGTTGAGGCGCGCGGCATCGCCTTCCTCGGCGGAGTAGTGGGCACGGTGGTCATCCTCGGCGCGGGGACGCTGGCGGGGCTGGCGCTGGGACTGAGCACGAGCGAGGCGATCATCGCCGGTATGATCGTCTCGATCTCCAGCACGATGGTCGCCTTCCGCCTGCTTGAGGACCGAGGACTGATCTCCGGTCCCACCGGGCGCATCGCCATCGCCGTGGTGCTCGTGCAGGACCTTATCGTCGTCGCCTTCATCGTCGCTGTTCCGGTAATCGGTGGCGAGGGTGAGAACCTGGCCAAGGAGATCCTGGTCGCGACCGTTACGGTGACCGCGGTCATCGCCGGGGTGTGGATCGTCGGCAGCTTCGCTGTCCCGCGAGTGCTCTCGCTCGTCGCCCGGCCACGTTCGCGTGAGCTCTTCTTGCTCACTGTGGTCGTGCTCGCGCTGGGAACGGCGTCGTTGTCGTTCGAGGCCGGGCTGTCGCTGGCGTTCGGAGCGTTCCTGGCGGGTCTCGTCGTCTCAGAGTCTGACTACGCCCAGCGCACGATCGCAGAGATCTTCCCGCTGCGGGAAGTGTTCGCGGTCGTCTTTTTCGTGTCGATCGGCATGCTGGTTGATCCGGGCAGCCTGGTGGATGACCCGGAAATCGTCCTGGTGGTTGCCGCTGTCGCAGTGCTGAGCAAGATCGTCACGGTGTCCGTGGCTTCGGCGTTCCTGGGGTTCCCGCCGCGTGCGATCGTCGCGGCGGCGCTGGCGCTGGCGAACATGGGTGAGTTTTCGTTCGTTCTGGCGACTGAAGCTGCACGCGAGAATGTCATTAGCCCTGACCTGCACGAGGCGCTGTTGACCAGCGTTCTTATCAGCATCGCCGTGAGTCCACTGCTCTTCGCCGCCCATGAGCACATCTTCAGTGCGATCCAGCGTTTGCCGGTGCTGGGCAGGATGACCACTGCGCAGATGGAGGTTCACGTGCCGGAGGACGTGCGTCTGGCCAACCACGCAGTGATCGTCGGCTACAAAGAGGCGGGCCAGGAGGTGGCGCACATGTTGCGCGCGCGTGACTTTCGCTACATCGTCATCGACGAGGACCCCGGCGCTCTGCGCGCGCTGGCAGCGGAGGACGTGCCGTACATCGTCGGCAACGCGGCGCTGCCCGTGGTGCTGGAACAGGCGGCGCTGGACAGAGCGCGCGTGCTGGTCGTGACGACGGGCGATCCTGGCATGGTGGAGGGGATCGTTATCACATCGCGCGATCTCAACCCGCGTATTGACATCGTCGCGCACGGTGCGTTCGAGGAGGGGCGACACCGCCTGCGCGAGCTCGGGGTGTCGCAGATAGTTCACGCGGAGTTCGAGCTGGGAATACAGTTCGTGCGGCACACGCTGCACCGCTTCGGGCTATCGAACGCGGAGATCCAGGCGATCGTCAGCCGCCGCCGGCGCGACGTCCTGCGCTAGGCTTCGGTGATTTCGATGCTGATGATCTTGTCGCCAGGGGCGCTCGGGTTGGTCGACGGATCACGCGCCGTGATGCACTTCACGACGTCTATGCCGTCGGTCACCTGAGCGAAGACCGTGTACTGGCCGTTCAGGCTCGACGCCTCGGCGAGCGTAACGAACCACTGGCTGCCGGCGCTGTCGGGATCGTTCGTCCGCGCGGCGCCGACCACGCCTTCCGTGTACGGCACTTCGGTCGTGAATTCGGCCGGGACGGTATAGCCGGGGCCGCCGCTGCCGGTGCCCGTGGGATCGCCCGCCTGCGCCACGAAACCCGGGATCACACGGTGGAACGTGACGCCGTCATAGTAGCCGTCGCGGGCGAGGAAAACGAACGAGTTCACGTGTTGCGGCGCCAGGTCCGGCCGCAGCGTCATCGTGAAATCGCCGCGCTCGGTGCGAATCACGGCCGTGTATGACTTCTCCGGGTCGATCGTCATCTCAGGCAAGCTGTCGTAGGTTTTCACTATGGCCTCCGGTGCTTCGTCTGTGGGCTCGGGGCAATCGTTGGTCGCCGTCGCCTCCACCGTCGGCGGGGAGGTGGCCGGCGCTGGTGTAGCCGTACCAGAGTTCTCGGCGTCGCCACCGCAAGCGATCACCAGGACGGCTATCGCCGATGCGCCGAGCAGGATTAGTCCACGTGTCCAGGGCATACTCATGCGATTATCCCGTTCACATCTACTACGGTCAAAATGCGTAACGGTATCCCATTCCAGCCCCACGGCGTTTATCCTATTGCTGAGCGACAACGAGTAACGGAGAAAACGATGGACAACAGGCCGATAGGATTGTTCGACTCGGGCGTCGGCGGGCTCTCGATCTGGCGGACGATCCGCAAGCTGCTGCCGGATGAGAGCCTGGACTTCCTGGCCGACAGCGGTCACGTCCCCTACGGCGAGAAGTCGACCGCGGAGCTGTGCGACCTTGCCTCTCGCATCACGCGCTTCCTCCTGGACGGCGACGCCAAGCTCGTCGTCGTCGCCTGCAACACCGCCACCGTCCACGCCCTCGCTCACCTGCGCGAGACGTTTCCGCAGACGCCGTTCGTCGGCGTCGTGCCGGTCGTGAAGACGCTCTCCAGCCGGACGCGCACCGGGACGATCGCCGTGCTCTCCACACCCGCGACGTCGTCGAGCGAATATCTAGCCGGCCTGATCCGTGAGTTCGCGCCCGACAAAGAGGTCGTGAACGTCGGCTGCGACGGCCTGGAGAACATGGTCGAAGCGGGCGAGGTACGCACCCGCGCCACGACGGCGCTCCTGGAGCGGCACCTGGCGCCGGTAAAGGCGAGCCGCGCCGATGTCGTCGGCCTTGGCTGCACACACTTCCCGTTCCTGCGACACCGCATCAAGAACATGCTCGGCCCGGGCGTGCGCGTGTACGACCCATCACGGCCCGTCGCGCGCCGGGTGCGCCAGCTCCTTGAGGAGCGTGACGAGCTCGCCAGCAACGCGGCCCCGCGCTTTCGCTTCTACACCACCGGCGACGCCGACCTCGTGCAGATGGTTGCGCGCAAACTGTTGCGGACGACGGCGCCGCGAGTCAAGCACGTCGAGATCTAGGCGCGCGCCGCTCGTTGCCGCTCTAGCTTTGCAGCCGGCTCGAAAGAGGACGGCCAGATGACAGTCAGAGCCTACGTCCTGATCGAGTGCGATGCCACCGGAGCGAGGGCCGTGAGCGACGGGCTGAGGCACCTGGCGGTCGATCATGCCGAGTTCTTATCAGCGGACGCGTGTCTGGCCCATTCGATCTGATCGCTTTGCTGGAATCCCCTGATCGGGACGGTCTCGGACGTGCGGTCACACAGGGAATCCAGCAGATCTCGGGAGTTCGGCGCACGGTGACCTGCGTGGTAATGGAGCTTGCTTAGGCCCTCCGTTCGCCCGGTTGACAGCCGCCCAGCCCAGGCGTAGAATCGCGCACGCCAGTCGATTAGCCAAAAGGAGGTACTCTCCATAATGCGAATATCACCTGGCGGGCGAACGGCGCCCCACCAGCCGACACGGCTCCAGGCGCAGCAATCGCAGCCTTTAACGGACTAGCTACTGCGCTGGACAAGGTCGACGGCGTCGAGGGTGCTCACTGGGGTTTCGGCAACGGCGGGATAGTGACGGTCTCTCATTTCGACAGTTTCGGGGTGGGCGACAACGTGCTGAAGGACTCAGGTACACAGGCCGCAGTGACGAAGATATTCGGCCTTGGCCTCGGCATCTCGGAGGATCACTTCATCGCCTCCGCAGAGCAGGTCATGCCCTTCCAGCCCCAGCAGTAATACCCAACGCCCTGTTGCGGCCGCGGGAGCCGCCGGCTCTAGAGCCACCTCGTAGCTGGAACAACGGTTGAGCCACCGAGTCCGACACGGCGCGGAGCGAACACTCCGCTTGAAGCCTTACGATCCGGCATGCCCTGAATCCGAGTGGAGGGTCAGATGAACACTACCTTGGTTATAGGCGAACACCCAGAACGGGTGCGATCGCTCGTACAGTGGCTCGGTATATATGGAGTGGACGCGATACCGTGCCATCGCGAGCGGGAGTTGGCGGCGAGCTGCTTGAGCACCTACGACGTCTCGTCGGTCTTGCTGTGGGTGGACCAGACACCGCAGTCATCGCAGTTTTTCGACACGCTGCGAGAGCTTACGCAGGTGCCGATCCTGACGATGGGTGTTGAGAAGGACCTTGACACCCCGGTCGCCTACCTGGACAGAGGCGCTGTCGATTGCATCCCCAGCTCCATGTCGGTGGAGGCGATCGCGGAGAGAATCCTGCGCTTCGAGCCTGTTGCCGGATCCCAGTGGTCAGAGACGCCCTCGTAACGAGACGGACTGAGACGCATCGTGTCCGGAAGCCGCGCGGAGCCTGCTGATGGCAGTCCGGCAGGCATCAGGCAGCCCAAGGAAGCCAGCGCCACCACGAGAGGGCAGCTGAAGACGACTACTTTTCTTGAAAGACTGCGCTCAGCGCCTCGTGGATCAGTTTGTAGTTGTTAGTGATGTGGTTGACCTTGTTCCTCTGCTGCTCCGGAAGCAGACGGAGCAGTTCAACGGTCGCAAAGACATGAGCGACGGCGACGTTCTCGGTGGACACGGATTCGGCCATAAGTGCACCTCCTGACAGTGAGATGCCGCTCGACGTGCAACGTTGCTTAGAGTCGTGTGTGGTGGCCCGCGCCGTCTGCGCCAAGTATGCGATGGAGTCCGATACAGGCGGCGGCGCAACCCAGAAGCGGACCACTCGATTCTGCACCGATGGTGGGGAAACGGTGGTTTTCGGGCGCTGGAGTGGTGATGCGCCGACTCGACGGAGGGCCCAATTCGTATCTACAATGGCCTCACGGGAGCCAACGTAGCTCAGTGGTAGAGCAGCT
>JADFKG010000089.1 GCA_022565075.1 Chloroflexota bacterium
TGCCAGAGACAGCAGCCACGCGCCCAGTGGCCAACCCATCCCGGTAGAATGCGCTCCACGAGCCGTCCCCTCGCTGCCCAATGCCGCCCCACATGACATCCCGCGAGCGGTTCCTGGCGGCCTGCCGCCGCCAGCCCGTGGACCGACCTCCCGCCTGGATGATGCGCCAGGCCGGTCGCTACCTACCCGAGTACCGCGCTCTGCGAGAGGGGCGCACGTTCCTCGAGATGGTGCACGACCCGGCACTCGCCGCCGAACTCACCCTGCAGCCGATCCGGCGCTTCGGGATGGATGCGGCGGTGATCTTCTGCGACATCCTCGTGCCACCCAACGCCATGGGAATGGACCTGGAGTTCCTCGAAGGCCAGGGGCCTGTGCTCTCGCCCGCGGTGCGCACGAGGGAGCAGGTCGAGGCACTGCAGACCTTCGACGCTCCCGCGGCTTGCGGCTTCTTGGCCGACGCGCTGCGTCTGGGCGAGGTGACGGTCGAGCGCCTGGGCGACGACCTGCTGGTGACGGCGTACCCGCAGCCCGAGGAGGCCGAATGAAGCCGCTTGAACCTGTGCTTGTGACGCACCTCTTCCCGGACGTGCTGCGGACGGTGTCGATCGTTGCCTGACTTCGTGCGCATCTACGCCCGGCAGGAGTACCTTACTCCGGGCGCGGCGCGCACCGTCGGCATCATCACCGAGCGGGTGCGCCCGGACGAGGGGACGTGGCTGCTGGAGATGGCCTCGGGCAAGGGCGAGGCGGCGGCGCACCTGGCGGGCGAATTCGCCTGCCGCGTGCTGGCGGTCGAGCCTTTCGACCCTTTCGTGCACATAGCCGCGGCCAAGTTCTGGCACTTCAACCTGCGCGATCTCGTGACGCTGGTGCGCGCCAACGGCCGGCAGCTGCCGGTGCGCGACGAGTCGATGGATGCGGCGTTCTGCATCGGCGCACCTTCGATCGTGGGGCTAGAGCCGGCCCTGCGCGAGCTTTCACGGGTCACGAAGCCCGGTGGCTGGGTGATCGTCTCGGACATCGTCTGGCGGACGAAGCCGGAGAAGCCGTTGGGCCCTGAGTGGGGATCGCTGGCCAAGGCCACGCCGACGACGGCCAGCGAGTACGGCGCGGCGATCGAGGCGAGCGGGCTGGCCGTCGAGGAAGTGGTGACGCACCCGCGGGAAGACTGGGAGGATTACTGGCGGCCGATGCTGGAGGTGGCCGAGGAGGCGAAGACGGCCTCGTCGACGGGTGGTGCGGACATCTTCTTCGCGGACGAGGTCGAGAGCGACGTCGAGATCGAGCGGCGGGGCGTGCAAGAGTATCTGGACTACGTGACTTTCGTCGCGCGCAAGTAGCGCTGACGGGGCGTTGGGTGCTCCGCTCGGTCCTTCGAGAGCCTCAGGACGAGCGGTACGGGCTCGGCTACTCGGCGGGAGGGGCGTCCGTCCGTTCGCGGAACTCTTCGGAGATGCGGGAGGGTGTGGGTCCGGTCTGGCCCTGGTACTTGGAGCCGAGCTCGGGGCTGCCGTAGGGCCGGTCGGCGGGCGTGGAGAGGCGCAGGAAGCTGATCTGAGCGATCCGCATGCCGAGGTAGAGGGCGATCGGCATTGGCGACTGGTTGGACAGCTCTAGCGTCAGCTGTCCCGTCCAGCCCGGGTCGACGTAGCCGGCGGTGGCGTGTACGAGGAGGCCCAGCCGCCCGAGCGACGACTTGCCGTCGACGCGACCGACGATGTCGGCCGGCAGCGTGATCGTCTCCAGCGTCGAACCGAGGAAGAAGGTGCCGGGCTGGATGATGAACGGCTCCTCGGCCGCGATCTGGATCAGCTCGGTGAGGTCGTCCACCGGCTGGCGCACGTCGATGAACGGCTTGCTGGTGCCGCGAAAGACGCGAAACGAGCTGTTGAGGCGCAGGTCGACCGAAGCCGGCTGCACGGCGCTGTCGTCGAACGGGTCGATGACGATGCGGCCCTTCTTGAGTTCGTCGCGGATGGTGCGGTCGCTGAGGACGCTCACGAGACTAGCGTGGCGGCGATGGATGGGCCGGTCAAGGGCAGTCGCGAAAAGCCGCGGGGAGCGACCCGAAGGCCGCTCCCCGCGTGAGGGTGCTTAGGCGAGGCCGGAGACGCCTCCGGCCTCGCGCGGTTACTGAATCGCGTAGGTGACGCCGACGTTGGCGAAGACCTGCACATCGGTCGGTCCGGGAGTGCTGCCGTCCTCGGCGTAGTAGTAGGACGAGCTGCACGAGCCGTTGTCGTACGGCGAGAACGAGTAGCTGCTCGCGCCGATGACGGCTCCGCGCCCGACGCCAAGCACGTCGGCCAGGACGGCGGCGCGCTCCTCGGCGTCTTCGACGGCGGCCATCAGTATCAACGTACGTATCTTCATCTCTTACCTACTGGCTGTTCAGTCCGGTGACGGACGTGCTTGGTGGACAGTTCTACCGTGTCATTCGCTCTCTGCGCGGCGGCGCATCACGAAACTGCCGCCGATGGCGAGCACGGCGATGGCCGCCAGGCCGATCTCGATGACGAGCAGGTAGCTGACGCTATCGTCTTCCGACGTGAAGGCGGCCGCTGCGCCGTCGCCGGCATCGGGTACGCCGGCCTCGCCGTAGGCGCCGGCGATCTCATTGCGGTTGCCGGCCGTGGTTGGGGCGGCGCGTAGATCTTGCTCGATGCCGTCAGACAGAGCGCCGAACGCGGGATCGACATCGTCGCCGTCCGGCGCGTCCTCCGATGATGCATCGGGGCCGCCGCCGACGCCGCCGACGCTGCCGGCTGCCGGAACGCCGTTGTCGTCGTCCAGCGGCGGAGTCGTGGCGAGGCCCCCGGTGGCATCGTCAAGGACGTTGGACAGGGGGCCGAATTCGTATTCGTCGGTACCGGCCGTCGCCTGGGCGTCGCGGTTTGTCTGGTCGGCCTCGAAGAGCGCCGTGGGCGACTCGTCGCTGCTGCGGCCGCCGTTATCGTCGACGATGCCGCCGGCGTCGAGCATGACGACGACGGCCAGGACGGCCGCGAAGCCGGCTCCGGCGACGCGCATGGCCACGAACGACGGCGTGGTGCGCGACGTAACCGGCGGGGGTTCACGCTCCGCCATCGCCGGCGTCAGGGTGAAGGAGCGCGGCGCGGCGACCTGCGGCAGGTCGCGCAGGGCGTCCCGGACGGTGAGGAGCTGGTCGAGTTCCGTGCGGCAGCGCTGGCAGCCGGCGAGGTGCGCTTCGAGTGTGTCGAGGCGGGCCGGGGCGAGTTCGCCGTCGGCGTGTGCGGAGATGTCGCCGCGCGGGTGGCGGTTGAAGATGTCGAGTAGTCTCATTGTTCCTCACCTGATTGACGAATGCTGCCCGGTAAAAGTTCCCGTTGTTGGAGGAGGATGACCCGCAGACGCGACCGGGCGCGGCTGATGCGCGACTTGACGGTGCCCAGCGAGACCCGCATCGTCTCGGCGATCTCGGCGTAGTCGAAGCCCTGCACGTCGCAGAGCACGACTGCGAGCCGCTGCTCGCGGGGGAGCTGGGCGAGGGCGGCTTCGAGGGCGCGGTGCAGCTCGGTGTTGGCGGCGCGCTCTTCCATCGAAGGCGCCGTGTCCGGCGGATCGATAGGACGCTGGTCTTCGTCGCCGGTGCGGTCGAGCGAGGTCGCCGGGCGGGCCTTTCGGCGGCGCAGTTCGTCGTAGCAGGCGTTGGCGGCGATGCGGAAGAGCCAGGCGCGGAACGACCCGCCGCGAAAGCGGTCGAGCGAGCGGTAGGCGGAGATAAACGCCTCCTGGGTGGCGTCTTCGGCCGGGGCGGGCGCTCCCAGCAGGCGCAGGCAGAGGTTGTAGGCGCCGGTCTGATAGCGCTCGACGAGGACGTTGAACGCTGGGAGGTCGCCCTGGCGCGCGCGGGCGATCAGGTCCAGGTCGGGCGTGTCGGTGTCCACCTGCGGTAATTCTAGGCGCGAGGCGATGGAGGGTCGAGCGGGCGTCGGTGAGGAGGCGAAACCGAACGGCCCCTGCGAGCGTCTATAGCTAGTGAGGGAGCTATAATTGATTTCGCATGGCTGAATTCGACGATAACGAGGGCGCCGGTGGTAGCCGGGAGCGCTGGGAGGAAGGGACGCCCCGTCCTTTCGATCCCCTTTTCGACCCCTGGGACGAGCAAGAAGACGAGCCGTCTTCCCGCGCCCACGACGATCTCTTCGACTTCGCGCCCCTAGAGGCGACGGAAGAGGAGACCGAGTGGGGATGGTCGTACCGCCCGGCAGGCGACGGCTATCCGGACCGCCATCGCGTTCCGTACGAGGAGCGCCTGACGGAGCTGCAGCGTCGTTTGCGCTCCGATACGGTGGTCCTGCCGCGGCCGGAGAGCCGCTGGACCGTGACTGCGCGCGAGCTGGCAGAGACGCTGTTGCTGGCGCTGCTGATCTT
Organism: Chloroflexota bacterium; assembly: GCA_022565075.1. GTDB lineage: Bacteria > Chloroflexota > Dehalococcoidia > SM23-28-2 > RBG-16-64-32 > CF-162. The sequence goes on from JADFKG010000089.1 coordinate 4,399, forward strand.
CCTCGCCGTGCGGGCGTCGTTCCAGAACTTCAAGGTGGAGGGCGCCAGCATGGAGCCCAGCCTGCAGAACGGCGAATACCTGATCGTGAACAAGCTCAGCTACGCCCAGCTGGACAGCGGCTTCCTCGACTGGCTGCCGTTCGTCGGTGGGGACAGTGACGGGCCCGAATACCTCTGGGGCAGGCCGGAGCGCGGCGACATCATCGTGTTCGCCGCTCCGACGTCCACGAGCCGTGACTTCATCAAGCGGATCATCGGCCTGCCCGGCGATGAGATCGTGATCGACGAAGTCACAGGCGAGGTTAGCATCGGCGGCGTCGTACTCGACGAGCCGTATATCCAGGGGAAGACGGGCTGTGGCAGCGCCTGCGAGATCGACATCCCGGCTGCGGGCTCGCAGGAATCGTTCGACACGTGCGGGTCCAGCGAGTGCTATTTTGTGATGGGGGACAACCGCCAGAACAGCAGCGACTCGCGGCAGGGCTGGCTTGTGCCCAAAGAGAACATCATCGGCAAGACGTTCATTACGTACTGGAACGAGGGTGGCCCGGAGCTGAACCTGGCGCCGAACCACTCTGTCGGTGAGGCCGAGGAGGCCAAGGACTAGCTTTGTCTGGCGGCCGGCAGACCGAAGAAGCCGCGGAGGGGCTGCTCCGTGAGGCAGGCGCCCTCCTGGAAGGCCACTTCCAGCTCGCCTCCGGCCGGCACTCCGGCGTCTACGTCGAGAAGTTTCGCCTGCTGGAGCGCCCGCCGCAGACCGACGCTCTCTGTCGCATGATCGCCGACTGGGCCCGCGAGTTATCGCCGCAGGTGGTGGCCGGGCCGACGACCGGTGGGATCATCGTCAGCTACGAGGTGGCGAGGCACCTGGGCCTGCGCAGCATCTTCGCCGAGAACGCGGAGGCGGGCGGACGCGCCTTCCAGCGCGGGTTCACGATCGCGCCGGGCGAGCGGGTGCTCGTCGTCGACGATGTGCTGACAACGGGCGGCAGCGTCCGGGACGTGCTGGACGCCGTGCGCGCGATGGGCGGTGAGCCGCTCGCCGTCGCGGTCCTGATCGACCGCAGCGGTGGCAAGTCCAACGGATCCGTAGGAGCCGATTTCGGCGTGCCGTTTTTCTCCTGCCTGGCGTTGGACCTGCCCTCGCACGAGCCGGCCGACTGCCCGCTCTGCGAGCAAGGCCTGCCGCTGACGATTACCTAGACGGCCGGCTAAGTGGCGTCGCTGGGGGCGTCGAAGTCGGCGGACTTGTGCGAGCCGTCGCAGAAGGGCTTGCGGTTGGAGTGGCCGCAGCGACAGAGCGAGAAGAACTCGCCCTCCGGCACGGTGTATTCGTTGCCCTCGACGTCGACGACCTTGCGCACGCCGTAGATCCGGAGGGGGCCGTTATCGCGGATAAGGATGCGAGCTTCGGGTGTATCTGACATAGCGGGGGTAATGGTAACACCCGCGCTTAGAGCGTGCGCAGGAAGGTGGCGATGACCTCAATCAGGTGGTCGTCGGAGCCCGCCCAGAAATGGTCGACGCCGGGCATTATCTCGACCTGTGCGTGCTCTCCCGCAGCCTCGGCGAGGCGTGCCAAAGCGGCCGTATCGGAGTACTCATCGCGGTCGCCGGAGACGAGCAGCAGCGGGAAGTCGCCGCCCGGCGGTGAAAGGGCGCCGGCGATCGTCGGCAGCGAGACGAGGGCGAGGCCTGCCGGCGAGACGTCCGCCGAGGCCAGGAGCGCCATCGCCGCGCCGAAGGAGTAGCCAGCGAGCGCGACCCGTCCGGAGTCGATCTCCGGTTCCTCGGCAAGGAAAGCGCAGGCGGCCTGAACGTCGTCAGGTTCGGCCTGGCCGCCGGTGTGTGTCCCTTCGCTTTCGCCGACGCCGCGGAAGTTGAAGCGCAGGGCGGCGAAACCGCTGTCCAGGGCGGCGCGGACGAGCGCGCCGACGAGGTTGTTGTACATGTCGCCGCCGTACTGCGGGTGAGGATGGCAGACGACGATGCCGGGGAACGGGTCGGCGCCGTCGGGCAGGTGGAGGAGGCCCTCGAGCGTGATGTCGCCGCAGGGAATCGCGACGTCGCGGCCGGCGATCACGTCCACGGCTGCGCCTTCGGGTCCGTCATGGCGAGGCGGATTGTAGCACGCACGATACCATGGGCTCGTGAGCGAGATCATAGTCGTATCGCATTTCCAGGCCCGGCCGCTGATCGAGGCGCGCGAGCGTGGCGTGGACGTCGCTCAGACGTCACTCGACCTCGGGCTAGAGGCGGTGCAAGTGCGTCTGGAGACGGACGGCGTGCGGATGGGCACGGGCATCGTGCCGTGGCCGGTGATCGAGGAGATCGCAAAGAGCGAGACGGCCTGCTTCGCGATCGAGGGCGGCGAGGCGCGGAAGATACAGACGTTCTCGGAGGAGACGGGCCGCGTGTACACGCTCTACCCGACGGCGGGCGCGCCCACGATGCTGGTATCGGGCGTTCCGATGCACCGCATCAAGGGGATCGACCCGCTGGAGGACACGCGGCGGAAGATGCGCACGATCGCGCCGGTAACGGGGCGGGTGCTGGACACGGCGACGGGCCTGGGCTACACGGCGATGGAGGCGGCACTTACAGCATCGAGCGTCCTCACGGTGGAGCTGGACCCGGCGGCGCAGTCGATGGCGAGGGCGAACCCGTGGTCGCGAGAGCTGTTCGAGGACGAGCGCATCGAGCGCCGGTATGGCGACAGCTTCGAGGTCGTGCGCGAACTGGCGGACGCCTCGTTCGACCGCGTCATTCACGACCCGCCGATGTTCAGCCTGGCGGGCGAGCTGTATTCGCTCGAGTTCTATCGTCAGCTGCAACGGGTGATGGCGCCGGGTGGCCGGCTCTTTCATTACGTGGGCGACCCGGAGAGCCGGTCGGGAGCACGCGTGACGCGGGGCGTGCTGCGGCGGCTCGAAGAGGCCGGCTTCCGTGATCTGAGGCGCCGTCCCGAGGCGTTCGGTGTTTCGGCGGCGCGCTAGGCGCGGTAGGCGAGCCGGCCGCCGACCCAGGTAGCGGCGACCGAGAGGTCATCAGTCAGCGCGACGAGGTCGGCATCGTAGCCGGGGGCGACACGGCCCTTGCGATCGCCGAGGCTAAGTGCGCGCGCGGGCGTCGTTGAGGCCATCGTCGCCGCCGCGGCCAGATCGGCGATGCCCCAGCGGACGACGTTGCGCACGACGTCGGCCATAGTGGCGACGCTGCCGGCGATCGTGCCGTCCGGCAGGCGCATCTCGCCGTCCTTGAGGCGCGCCTCGACGTCGCCGATGCGGAACGTACCCTCGCTCAGGCCGGCCGGTGTCACTCCGTCCGTGATCAGAGCGATGCGCTCTGGCCCGAAGGAGCCGACGAGCGTGCGCACGGTCGCCGGATGCAGGTGGACACCGTCGGCGATCACTTCGATCGTCACGCCCTCCGCTTCTAGGGCCGCGCCGAGCACCCCCGGCTCGCGGTGGTGGAACGGACGCATGGCGTTGAAGGCGTGCGTGACGTGTGAGGCGCCGGCGGCGAAGGCGTCTCGGGCAACCTCGTACGTGGCGTCTGTGTGCCCGACGCTGATGCGGACGCCGGCCGAGAGCGCCGCGCGGATGACCTCGGCCGAGCCCGCGAGTTCGGGCGCGACCGTCATTAGCCGCAGCGTGTCGGCGCTGGCGTCGAGGAGCCGCCGGAACGTATCGACGTCAGGCGTTGCGGGCCACGACGGCGGGAGCGCGCCGCGCCGCTCCGGGCTGACGAACGGGCCCTCGAGGTTGATGCCGAGGAGCGTCGCGCCGTCTGTCCCTACGGGTCCGTCGGACGCCTCACGGGCGCTGGCGCAGGCCGCGAGGCAGTCGAGCGCGGCGTCGGTCGTCGGCGCGCAGACGGTGGCGAGGAACGACGTCACGCCCTGCGAGACGGCCCAACGGGCGTAGGCCTCGATCTCGCCGGGGTCGGTCGTGATGAGCGGGTGGCCGCCGCCGCCGTGGACGTGCACGTCGATGAAGCCGGGCGCGATGACGTGGCCGCTGAGGTCGACGGTCTCCGCGCCATCCGC